>JAFAEB010000142.1 GCA_023424235.1 Bacillota bacterium | reverse complement strand
ATCTTAGGTGCTCTTGTTGTCATACACTGTATCTTTTCTTCTAAGGTCATCTCTTGTATTAAATAATCTAGTCGCTCTCTAATTGAAAGTGTGTTATTCCATAGTGGTGTTTCTAAATAGGCTTTTTCTTTACTCATAGATACCTCCGAGGTTTTATTTAAGCATATACCTTTTATCTAACTCCAAAAAGATTACTTTGATACATCCTAATATCAGAATATCGAATAATTACTTTATTTAAAATGTATTATTACATGGACTAATTGTCATAAATCATATAGATAGATATCCATTCCCTTACTCCTGAAGAAAAACTTATTACAGCTTCTAACTAAGAGTTTATTAATAATAATAATCTTTGACTTATGCTAAATTAAACTTAAATATGATATAATGAACTGAATGATTCACATAGCCTTGCAATATAATAAAAACACTTTTGGACCTTATCTTGATACAGAAATGATTAATGAGATTCACTATAAAGTAGAAAGAAGGTAGACTATGTTTCATAAAAAAGCAGATGAACTATTTAACACATTAGGACCCAAGCAAGTTATGGTTTTAGCAACAAGTTCCAATAATAAAGTGACAGCACGCTCTATGAGCTTCATCATTTTAGGTCACAAATTACTGTTTCAAACAGATAAAAACTTTTGTAAATATGAACAGATTACATCCAATCCAAATGTAGCCATATGCTTTCAAAACATTCAAATAGAAGGCGCATGCAAAGAGATAGGACACCCTTGGTCAGAAGATAATAGTCAATTTGCTTCTGCCTATAAAGAATATTATAAAGGTTCCTTTGATAAATATAGTCATCTACCTAATGAAACTGTCTTTGAAGTGACACCACATTTTATTACAGTATGGTCTTATGATAATGGACTTCCATATCGTGAAATTTATGATTTTCTTAAAGGAAAATATTGGATGGAGTATTATGATTTTTAAAAGAGGAATTATGTTAGAATTAATAGATGAGATGTCAAACATATTTGATAATAAACCAATCATACGTTCGATTTTACTCAATACTCACATTTATTGTTGTATTAATTAAAATGCACAATAAAAAATGATTATCCTAAACCGTCCAAAGTAGCGGATAATCATTTTTATTCCAATCTTAGTGCATCCTGTTACCTACATTATAACCCCTTAAGTTTAAATTGTAAAGACTCTTTGTTTGTGTCATTTAATCATTGGTATTTTTTTTATAAAAAACATTCTGTTACCTACAATATAACCCTTACGTTTCTTTTATATTCGGCATTTCCATTAATTTATCAATATGATCCTTTATTACCTTAACAGAATTTTTGAATTTAACCATTTCCTCTTTTTCTAGATGTACTTCCACAATGTCTTCTACTCCATTGCGATTTAAAATAGCCGGTACACCACAATATACATCATACTCACCAAACTCCCCTTCAAGGAGTGTTGAAACTGGGATGATTTTATTCTCATCATGAAGAATTGCTTTAATAATACCTGCCACTGTAGTAGCAATTCCATAGCAGGTAGTTCCTTTTGTTCTTAAAATATCTAAGCCCACTCTAGCGACTTTACTAACGATATCATCTAAGTTAACATCTCTATATTCTTCATTATCCTCTAATATGTCAAAGATACTCTTACCACCAATGGTTACATGGGACCATGGACACATCTGACTATCACCATGCTCACCCATGGTATAACCTTGCACACTTCTTGGATCTACTTGTATTAACTCCCCTACGTAATGCTTTAACCTAGCAGAATCCATGGCTGTTCCTGTACCAATTACTTGATTTTTAGGTAGTCCAGATAACTTATATACATAGTAAGCAATAATATCCACTGGATTCGATACTACGATAAAATGACCATGAAAGCCACTCTCCATTACTGCTTCTACGATGGATTTAACAATATTGGCAGTAAGTTCTAGTGTATCCAGTCTTGTTTGCCCGTACTTTGGTGGTGCACCTGCTGTAATCACAACAAAATCCGCATCCTTACAATCTGAGTACTCACCTACTACAACCTTTACATTTCTGTTTAAGTATTCAATGCCATGGCATAAATCCATGACTTCACCTTGTGCTTTCTCCTTATTAATATCAATAAGCATTACCTCATCACATATCCCCTGAGTTATTAAACTAAATGCAGTGGAAGACCCAACAAGACCCGCACCAACAATTACAACTTTATTACGATTAATTGTCATTTTAATACCAAACCTTTCTAATTAGAAACATTATATTTGTCATACCTTACCGTTAATGAAACATGATGAAATGAACGAGAACAACCATCATTATAATAATTCTTTATTTATATCTTTTTCTTAAATAATGAATTATACTCAATAAATTATATGAATTATATAAGTTACATAAGCTAATTTTATATTTATTTACATGTTCTATTTTATCTATCTATAAAAGTTGAAAAAAAGACCCGTTTCATCTATGAAACAGGCCTTTCTATCTCGTTCCTATTATATATGAAATATTTAATTTCTGCAATGAGAAAGTTAGTCAAAAATGACTATCGCAAACTGAAATACATAAGTTTACAATAGTCATTTTCTAATTCATGAATTGAACTTCATTGTATCAATTATTACAATAATTAAGTAAAAATTATAGTTCATAAAAAAATTTCATAAATAAAGTTCATAAATATAGTTCATAAATATAGTACATAGATCATTTATTTAAAATAATTTACCCCTGATTCAAAGATGTGTTGATTTTGATTTCCTCTTATATTCATAGCAACACCTCTTCCAATTCTCTCAGAATGAGTCATCTTACCAAGTATTCTACCACAAGGACTTGTAATACCTTCAATGGCATAGAAGGAACCATTTGGGTTGTTTTCTTCTAACATGGTAGGAGTTCCGTCAGAATTTACATATCTTGTGGCAACTTGGCCATTCGCAATTAGTTTTTCAATCCATTCTCCACTTGCTACAAATCTTCCTTCACCATGGGATGTTGGAATGGTATAGATTCCACCAAGCTCTGCCATTTGTAACCAAGGTGATTTATTGGATACTACTTTTGTATGAACATACTTTGAAATATGTCGTCCGATATGATTGGTAGTAAGGGTTGGTGAATCTGCACTTTGCGGTGTAATCTTTCCATATGGTACTAAACCAAGCTTTATTAGTGCTTGGAAACCATTGCAGATCCCAAGTACTAATCCATCTCTATTTTCTAACAAGTCAGTAACTGCTTCTTGTATACGCTCATTACGAAATGCAGTAGCAATAAACTTACCAGAACCATCTGGTTCATCCCCTGCGGAAAAACCACCTGGAAACATTAATATTTGAGCTTCTTTTATGGCTTTTTCATATATTCTTACTGACTCTCTTACTGCTTCTTTTGTTAGGTTCTTAAATACTAAGGTTTCAACCTTAGCACCAGCAAGCTCAAATGCAAGCTTTGAATCATACTCACAATTTGTTCCTGGGAACACAGGAATAAACACCGTTGGTTTTCCATGCTTTTCCTTCGATACATATATATTTTTCTCATTATAGATAAAATCATCGAG
The DNA here is from genome assembly GCA_023424235.1 of Bacillota bacterium. Lineage (GTDB taxonomy): Bacteria > Bacillota > Clostridia > Lachnospirales > Lachnospiraceae > Anaerocolumna. The sequence goes on along the minus strand of JAFAEB010000142.1, from coordinate 1,290 downwards.
TTTAGTATCCTCCACTTTAGAAGAGGTTGGGAATACCGATTCTAATGGAGAAGTCCATGCATTAAGTGCTTCCTTTGTATCTATCTTAGTAGAACCATAAGTAAAATATGCTTCCTTCGTTACGGTACCAATAACTGTATATGACATTCCTCTACGACTTACTTCTTCTAAATCAGCTGCTCTTAACTCAGCTATTATACCACCGTAATTTGGTGTAAATAAATCTTTTATCTCAAGTTCTTCCTTTAAAGTTACACCAAATCCATTACCAAAGGCCATTTTGCTTACCGCTTCAACAATACCTTTTTTATCAATGGCATAAGCAGAACGAATGAATCCATCTTTTGATAAACCATAGAACTCTTCATAAAGCTTTGTTAACTCTTCAAAGTTTGGTAAATGATACTCATCAACTTTTACAGTAAATTGCACTAACACATTCCCTGCTTCTTTTAGCTCTGGAGTGATTACTTCTTCTACAGTACCAGTATTAACAGCAAAAGATACCAATGTAGGTGGTATATCCAAATCTTGGAAGCTACCAGACATACTATCCTTACCACCAATGGATGGTAATCCTAATTTCATTTGGGCTTCATAAGCTCCAAGTAATGCTAGTAGAGGTTCACCCCAACGTTTTGCATCATTTCCTAAACGTTTAAAATATTCTTGGAAGGTAAATCTAATTTTTGAATAATCTCCACCAGTAGCTACAATTTTAGCGACAGAAGATAATATAGCATAGATTGCTCCATGATAGGGACTCCAAGTTGAAAGATAAGGATCATATCCGTAGCTCATACGTGTAATGGTATTGCAGCTTCCTTTTAACACCGGTAATTTGCTAATCATTGTTTGAATTGGTGTTAACTGCTCTCTTCCTCCAAAAGGCATGGTAACCGTTAGTGCTCCAATGGAACTATCAAACAATAGATTTAACCCTTTTTTTGAACATACGTTAATATCCTTTAGTGTATTTATCCAAGCATCCTTTAAACCTTCCTGATCTATCTTAACATGATTAAAATAATTCTCATCCTTGTTTGGTAATGTCATATATGCATGAGCTTCTTGATGTGCTCCATTGGTGTCTAAGAAGGATCGTTTAATATTAACAATTTCTTTCTCTCTCCATTTTAATATCAGTCTTTTCTCTTCTATTACTGTAGCAACGATAACTGCTTCTAAGTTCTCTTCTTCTGCATAAGCTAATAGCTTATCGGCATCACCTTTATCTACAACTACTGCCATTCTTTCTTGAGATTCAGAAATGGCCAGTTCTGTTCCATC
>JAFAEB010000126.1 GCA_023424235.1 Bacillota bacterium | reverse complement strand
GAATGGTACTACTGCAGCAGACAAGCTATTTCGAATCATTGATTTAGAAGAGGATCATATAGAGCCTAAGCTAAAAGAAAAAAATATAGATGGAAATTATATTGTTTTCGATGATGTAACTTTTTCTTACGATGATAGCCTTAATGTTTTGAATAAAGTCTCAATGAATTTTAGTAAAGGAAAATTCACATCTATCGTAGGACAATCTGGATGTGGTAAAAGTACGATAGCCTCTCTTATTATGGCAAGTAGAAATAAGTATAGCGGCCATATCTTTCTAAATGGTATCGAAAATAGGATATACGATGAAGAAAAGCGTATGGGGCATATTACACTAGTTACCCATGATAGTTATATCTTTAAAGGAACAGTAAAAGAAAATCTTCAACTTGGCAATGAATTAGCTACGGATAAAGAGATGTTAGATGCATTAGCACTTGTTAATCTAAAAGATTTCATCTTAAATGAAGGTGGACTAACATTTATGCTAAATGAACAAGGAAGTAATTTATCGGGTGGACAAAGACAACGTCTTGCCATTGCAAGAGCATTACTTCATAACTCAGAAGTATATATTTTCGATGAAGCAACTTCTAATATTGATGTGGAAAGTGAAGAATGTATAATGAATGTTGTTCATGAAATTGCAAAAACAAAAACAGTTATATTAATAAGCCATAGATTAGCAAATGTAGTTAAGTCAGATAAAATATATGTATTAGATAAAGGTATTATAAAAGAATCAGGTAGCCATGAGGAACTAATGAATCAAGGTGTTGTGTATAAAAAAATGTACGAACAGCAGTCCTTATTAGAACAATATGGTAAGGGAGGAACAGCAAATGCGTAGAACAGGTCTTCAAATTATGCTAAAAATGATAGGGCTAGTAAAGCCACTAGCATTCATTATGTTATGTACGATTTTAACTGGAACCTTTGCATTTTTTGCTGCCATCTTTATATCTATCTTTGGTGGTTATGCTTTATTGAATGTATTAGGTTTTGATACTGGTATTAGGAATACAACAATTTTTATTATTGTTTTAATCTGTGTTGTTGTAGTGTCTACCTTCCGTTATGTAGAGCAAACAAGTGGACACTATATTGCCTTTAAATTATTAGCAGTATTTCGTGATAAGGTATTTATGGCTCTTAGAAAGCTTGCTCCAGCTAAACTTGAAAGTAAGGATAAGGGAAATATGATTTCTGTAATAACTGCAGATATTGAACTTTTAGAGGTTTTCTATGCCCATACCATTGCACCAGTTGCTCAAGCTATCTTAGCCTCGGTGGTATTGGTTCTCTTTATTGGAAGTTTTCATCCAGTACTTGGCCTAATTGCTTTTATTGGTTATTCAGTAGTTGGTATTGTGATTCCTTACTTAAATGGGAAATTAGGGCGTGAGGCAGGTCGAGTATTTCGCGCTCATTTTGGTGACTTAAATAGTTATATTTTAGAAAGTTTAAGAGGTCTTCGTGAAACCCTGCAATTTGGGAATGGTCAAAAAAGAAGAGAAATCATTAAAGAAAAATCGGATTCCCTGTTAAAGAAGCAAGAAGATTTAAAAGTAAGAGAAGCATTTGCTCAAGCTGCAACGGATAGTGCAGTTTTAATCTTTAGCTTACTTATGTTAGTTGTAAGTATAGCTTTCATGAAAAAAGGATTGATAGGATTTAAGGAAGTAGTAATTACAACCATTGCTATGATGAGTTCTTTTGGACCTGTAATCGTTATAAGTAGTTTATCCAATGATTTATTACTAACATTTGCTTGTGGTGAACGTGTGTTAAGTATACTTGAAGAAGAACCATTGGTAGAAGAGATTACGAACAAATCAGATTTATCAGAAGAGGAATTCAATGGAATTAAGCTTTCCAATATTGAATTTTCATATGCAGATGAGTTAATATTAGATAAAGTAAGCTTAGACATTCCAAGCAAGCAAATTATCGGTATTCATGGAGTTAGTGGTTCTGGAAAGTCTACCTTACTAAAACTACTAATGAGATTTTGGAAGGCACAAAAAGGTGATATTCTATTTGACGGCAAAAAGAAACGAAATATAAATGAAATTAATACAAGTAGTCTTCGTAAGTTTGAAGGCTTTGTAACTCAAGAGACTTACCTTTTCCACACTACCATTGGAGATAATATTAAATTAGGTAATTTAAATGCTACGAAAGAGGAAGTTATGGAAGCATCAAAAAAAGCATCCATCCATGACTTTATTATGACATTACCTAAGGGCTATGATACCGATGTTAGTGAACTTGGTAGTAGCTTATCTGGTGGTGAAAGACAGCGTATTGGCCTAGCTCGTGCCTTTCTTCATAATGCACCTATTATGCTGCTTGATGAACCAACAAGTAACTTGGATAGCTTAAATGAAGGGATAATTCTAAAGTCCCTAAAGGAAGAGTGTAAGGATAAAACGGTTATATTAGTATCTCATCGAAAATCAACAATGAATATATCTGATAAGGTATATCATATGAACAGTAAAAGAGTGTCTTAAGAGTTAAACAGCTATTTCGATTTTATTTAGAAATATTAGAATTGGTAACCTTATATATCCAGGCAATTCTTAAGATAAAGAAAGAAGGGGAACCTATATGTTTTCAATTCAAAAATTTACAATGAAAGATATCGTATTCTTAGCGATATTATCAGCAGCTCTAACAATAGTAAGTGGACTTACCATGCCACTGGTTATGATGGTTACATTGTTTGGAGTTCGTAATTTAGTTGCAGCACCAATCTACGGATTATTTACAATGATAGCTTTATTAAAGGTTAGAAAACCTGGAGCCCTTATGATAATTGGATTATTTCATGGAGTAGTATTACTAATGATGGCACCAGTTATGTTCTTTAATATGTTGGTTGGTTCTTTTGTAGCTGAACTACTAATACTGTTAATCTATAAAAATTACGAATCAGATAAAGCAATAAGGCTATTATGTGGATTATTTATACCATTTACCTTACCAACTACAATTATATTCTCTATGTTATTAAATGGACTAACCTTTAGCCAAGTAGTAGAAAAGCCTGTAGTATCAATATTTATATGTATAGCTACGATAATACTTAGCTTCTTAGGTGTTAAAATTGGTGAAAAAATAGGTCTAGAGTTAAAAAAAGCAGGTAAGTTGTAATGGTAGAAAGTTTACATGTAAAAAAGCCTTTATATCCCTTACTTAGCATTATAGCTTCCTTATCTATTGTTGTAGAAGGATTATTAGTTGCTAAAAGTATCCGAATACTCTATCTAATTTTAGGCTTATATGTATTAAATACCATTTTTGGATATGGAAAGGTATTACTAAAGTGTACATTAATTTTCATACCCATTAGTTTTATTGTTGGGGGATTATCAGGATTGACAGCAGGAAGCAGTATCGTAAGTCTTCAAACCGCTGGTCGAATCTTTATTGTAGCCCTATCAGCTGTTACAATGATTGCGACTCCTCCTATTGCACTTACTAGGAATTTAACCATGCTTAAATTTCCACGGGTACTTACCTTAGGAATGCTAGTAACCATCCGTTTTGTACCAATTCTAGTATCAGAATCAAAGCAAATATTGGAAGCAATGAAAACAAGAGGAGTTAATACGAAGTGGTATAATCTATCTTGCCTTTACAGAAGTTTTTTAATACCATTTATCATGAGAATTGTAAATATGTCAGATATTATGGCTTTATCCATGGAGACTAGGGGATTTGATTTATCCGTAAAATCCACATCTGTTTATAAAGAAATTCATTTTACCCTAAGAGATGGAATTTATGCTCTATTATTAATTGGCATGATGGTATTCGTATTATTTTTATAGAGTCTAGAAAGAGGTAACTATGAGTAATTATGCGATACAATTAAAGGATTATTCCTTTCGCTACCTTAATACTGAAAATTGGGTAATAAAAAATTGTAATTTTGATGTTAAATATGGGGAGTTAGTTGTACTATCAGGTTTATCTGGTGAAGGAAAGTCAACTATTTTATCCAGCATAAATGGTATCATACCCAATGTACAATTAGGTGAACAGCTCGGTGAAGTGCTTATTAATAGTAAGTCAATAAAAGATATGAAAATGAGTCATATTTCACATCTTGTAGGTAGCGTTCTTCAAAATCCAGATAGTCAAATCATTCATGCAAAAGTTGAGGATGAAATCTCCTTTGGATGTGAAAATTTTAACTTTGCAAAAGAAGAGATTGGAAAAAGAATAGACGAAGCTTGTAAGCTAATGTTATTAAGTAAAGAATGGTCTACAAAGACCTTGTCCGGTGGACAAAAGCAAAGGCTTATAACTGCAAGCGTACTAGCGATGGGACAAAAAATACTAATATTAGATGAGCCACTTGCTAATTTAGATTTAGAGGGATCTCATACCTTGTTACAATTACTAAAAGACTTAACAAAGGAAGGCTATGCTATATTGATAGTGGAGCACAGATTAGATGTAGTTATCCAATATGCTGATCGTGTGGCCTGGTTAAATAATGGTAAAACAGAATTTTATGAGGAAAAGCAAGATGTATTTAAGAAAACGAGCCATAAAATTATAGATGATACCATTCGGAGTAAAGTTAACAAAGAAGATATCATTGAAGTGAAAAACTTATGCTATAATGTAAGTAATCGAATGATCTTAAAAGACTTAAACTTTACGGTTAAAAAGGGTGAGAGGCTTGTTATACTTGGTGAAAATGGTTGTGGTAAAACTACCTTAATACGATTATTAGGAAAGATGCTAAAGCCCACTTCTGGTGAGATAGTTGAGTATATCGATAGCAGAAAGATAAAAAAGGCGGATGGATATTGGTATAAAAAATTAGGATTTATCTATCAAAATCCTAATTATCAAATCTTTATGCCACAAGTAAAAGAAGAGCTTGCTTATCAATCATTAAGTGAAGAAGTAACGAATGAATTTATGGAAACATTTCGACTAGTAGATTTAGCCCAAAGGCACCCACATTCTTTATCAGAAGGGCAGAAAAGACGCCTTACGATAGCAGCTATTTTAGTAATGAAACCAGAAGTTATTCTACTAGATGAGCCTACAGTAGGACAAGATTATGAAGGACTTCAAAATATTATTAAAAGGTTGAATGATATCCATGAAAAGACTGGGAATACCATGATTACTATTACCCACGATTATCGTTGCGCTGCGGCGATTGCGGACCGTATTATATGGTTAAGTGAAGGTAAGGTCAAAAAGATTGGTGGAAAAGAACTAGCGGAAGAATATTTTAAGCAAAATTTAGAATCAAGTAAGTGTTAAAAGAAAACTCTATCATAAAATTCTATAAACTACATAGAATTGTGATAGAGTTTTTTTATCCAAAGCTTAACATTATAAATGAGCTTATCAATAAATATTATCAAAACTTATTTACTTTGATTATGATTGGGTGTATAATAAAGTCAAGTTGATAATAAATTAACAAACTTTAAAATGCATATATCTGAATATCGTTCTGAGCACGAGGGGAATAAATATTTACCCGAGTGATAAGGCGAGAGTTGAAGTTATTACATATTCTATCCTTGCGCCTTTATGCCCAAGGATTTTTTTTATTTCATAGGAAGTTTCGTCCTATGAAATAAAAACACTCCGTGAGGATGCACACGCAAAGTATAAGAAATTATCGCATATATGCGATGCTTAGCGGCGTAAGAGTCTTCCAAGGTAGACTCTTTGTTTAAATAGATATTGCTATGAATAGAAAGGGGATGTTACCTAATGTCTACAATTAAAAATCTCATTGATAAACTAGCCCGAGAACATGTTCTAACAAAAGAGGAATTTGTAAAGGTATTAACAGAAAAAAGTAAGGATGACGAAGATTATTTAAGAGAACTTGCAAGCCAAAAAAGAAATCAGTATTTTGGTAATAAAGTATACACAAGAGGATTAATCGAATTTACAAACTATTGTAAAAATGATTGTTATTATTGTGGTATACGTAAAAGTAATTTAAAGGTAAGTCGTTACCGCCTAAGTTTAGAGGATATATTAGAATGCTGTAAGATAGGGTTCGAGTTAGGCTTTCGCACCTTTGTATTACAAGGTGGGGAAGATATGAGATTTACTGATGAAGACATGGTAACAATAATTAAACATATAAAAGCTGCTTATCCAGATTGCGCAATAACCTTATCGCTAGGAGAGAGAAGTTATGAGTCCTATAAGAAAATGAAGGAAGCTGGGGCTGACCGATATTTACTTAGACATGAAACAGCAAGTGAGAGTCATTATAAAAAATTACACCCAGAATCCATGAGTTTAAGAAATAGAAAAAATTGCTTATATGACCTTAAAAAGTTAGGCTTTCAAGTTGGTGCTGGCTTTATGGTAGGTTCCCCTTATCAAAGGATGGAGGATATCGCAGAAGATTTAATATTCTTACATGATTTATCTCCTGAAATGGTGGGGGTTGGACCATTTTTGCCTCATAGTGAAACGCCATTTAAGGAATTTGATAAGGGATCTTATGAACTTACCTTATGCTTAATTAGTATGGTAAGACTTATGTTACCAAATGGTTTAATTCCAGCAACGACTGCACTTGGTACGATCAATCCTCTAGGCAGAGAAAGTGGAATTCTTCATGGTGCGAATGTAGTAATGCCAAATCTGTCTCCAGTAGGAGTAAGAAAACAATATGAATTATATGATAATAAGATATGTACTGGTGATGAAGCAGCAGAATGTAAGATGTGCTTAAATAACCGTATGAAAAAGATAGGATATGAAATTGTATCGGAGAGAGGAGATTTTGTTCCACTGTCAAATGAATAAGTTTCATTTAATCGATGTTCCTATGTGACCAACATAAAAGCATCTCATAAGAAAGGCGATAACTATGTATAATGTAAAATCCAAAATAGCAGAAGAATTTATAAGTCATGAGGAAATTTTAGAAACGATAGAATATGTAAAAGCAAATAAAAATAATACTTTGTTAATTGAAGAAATTTTAAGAAAAGCAAGTGAAATGAAGGGAATTTCCCATAGGGAAGCAATGCTTTTATTAGAATGTGATAGTAAGGAATTAAATGAAAGAATTTATTCATTAGCAAAAGAGATTAAAATGAAATTCTATGGTAATCGAATTGTAATGTTCGCTCCTTTATATTTATCCAATTACTGTGTAAATGGTTGTGTATATTGTCCATACCATTATAAAAATAAACATATTACAAGAAAGAAGCTTACCCAAGATGAAATCAGACAGGAAGTGATAGCCCTTCAAGACATGGGGCATAAAAGATTAGCACTTGAAACTGGAGAAGACCCTACGATTAATCCGATTGATTATGTATTAGAAAGCATAGAGACTATCTATTCAATAAAACATAAAAACGGAGCGATTCGAAGAGTTAATGTAAATATTGCAGCTACTACAGTAGAGAATTATAAAAAATTAAAGGATGCAGGTATTGGTACTTATATCTTATTCCAAGAAACCTATCATAAAGAAAATTATGAAGCACTGCATCCAACAGGACCAAAACATAATTATGCCTATCATACCGAAGCTATGGATCGCGCCATGGAAGGTGGAATTGATGATGTAGGTCTTGGAGTTTTATTTGGACTTAATATGTATCGATATGATTTTGTTGGATTATTAATGCATGCAGAACATTTAGAAGAAGTATTTGGAGTTGGACCACATACCATTAGTGTTCCACGTATTCGGCCAGCGGATGATATTAATCCAGATGATTTTAAAGATGGTGTCACAGACGAAATTTTTGAGAAGATTGTTGCAGTACTAAGAATTGCTGTTCCATATACCGGCATGATTGTATCAACAAGAGAATCAAAAAAGACAAGAGAGCGCTTATTAATGCTTGGTGTTACCCAATTAAGTGGAGGTTCTAAGACAAGTGTTGGCGGTTATGCTCATGTTGAAGAGGAAGACGAAAATTCTAGTCAATTCGATGTTGAAGATAAGAGAACCTTGGATGAGATAGTAAATTGGTTGTTATCTCTTTCCTTCATTCCAAGTTTTTGTACTGCATGTTACCGAGAAGGTCGAACTGGTGATAGATTTATGACTCTTGTAAAGTCTGGTCAAATTGTAAACTGTTGTCAACCCAATGCTCTTATGACCTTACAGGAATATTTATGCGACTATGCAACAGAAGATACAATAAAAAAAGGTGAAATCCTTATAAAGGAAGAGTTAAAGCATATCACCAATGAAAAAGTTTTAAGTAAAGCAACTTCTTATTTGGAGGAAGTAAAAGCAGGTAAAAGAGATTTTAGGTTCTAGAAAGTGAATACTTCTATAAAGGAGATTATATATGAGTCTTAATGAAACACCTCGTTCCGAACGGTTGCATATTGGAATATTTGGAAAAAGAAATAGTGGAAAATCAACTTTAATTAATGCAATTACTGGTCATGAAACAGCTTTGGTATCAGATGTTGCTGGTACTACAACAGATCCTGTTTATAAAACAATGGAGATACATGGACTAGGACCTTGTGTATTAATTGACACGGCAGGTTTTGATGATATTGGAGATTTAGGTGCGAAAAGAGTTGAAAAAACGAAGGAAGCACTGCAAAAAACAGACATTGCTATAGTCGTATGTACTTCCCCTGATTTAGAGGATGAATTTCATTGGATGAATCGACTAAAGAAACAGAATGTACCTTATATTGTAGCGATTAATAAAGCGGACATGATTGAGAATATCGATGAAATAGTAGAAAAAATTGAAAATACTACCAAAGAAACTCCGATAATAATTAGCGCCAAAGATAAATTAGGAATGGATTCTTTAATTCCTAGCCTTATGAGAAAATTACCAGAGGACTATGATGGAATCCGTATCGTATCCGATTTAGTAAATGAAGAGGATGTAGTACTACTTGTAATGCCTCAGGATATTCAAGCTCCAAAAGGTAGACTGATTCTTCCTCAAGTTCAAACCTTAAGAGAATTATTAGATAGAAAATGTATCGTACTTAGTTGCACAACAGATAAATTAGATAATGCACTTAATTCATTAAAAGAAGCTCCAAAGTTAATTATAACAGACAGCCAGGTTTTTAAGACGGTTTATGATAAAAAGCCAGAAAAGAGTATGTTAACATCGTTTTCAGTTTTATTTGCAAATTATAAAGGGGATATTGAATATTTTAGAAAGAGTGCTACTGTGATAGATACTCTTACGAAAGATTCAAAAGTCTTAATTGCAGAAGCCTGCACCCATGCCCCTTTACAAGAAGATATCGGAAGAGAAAAACTACCCAAAATGCTTCGTAAAAAAATTGGCGAAGAATTAACGATTGATATTAGAAGTGGACATGATTTTCCAAAGGACTTAAGGCAGTATGACTTAATTATTCAATGTGGTGCCTGTATGTTTAACCGAAAATACGTTTTAAATCGTGTGGAACTTGCCAAGGAACAGGGTGTAGC
>JAFAEB010000062.1 GCA_023424235.1 Bacillota bacterium | reverse complement strand
CTATCAGGTAACGGTTATCCCCTATTTTACTGTAACTACCATTTTCTACTTCTAGTATTTCCTTCGTTGTTCTTAAAATAAAAAATGCCTCACCTGCAAAATAATCAAGGTTTATAACAATCTCTTCTTCATATTTTTCAATATTCGTTTCTAAAAGCTGATACTTCATAAGCCTTTTTACAGTATCGGTGTGTTTCATCCTATCAAGATAATTTAATTTCTGTGACTGTACAGATAGCAAAGTTCCCAATTTCTTCCCCACATCTACCCAATTTAGTTCATTATCCTCTTTAAGGACTTCCTCTATATCTGTATATATTGACACAAAACCAAAAGCTGTAGTAGCAGATATTATGGAAAACTCATTATCCACTTCATAATAATTACTGTTTTGAATAAGTGGTAGAAATCCTTCTGTTACGTACTCAGAATTTCCTAGATCAAAACGAAAATTTGATGACCATACTTCATATCCTGTAGTTTTATCATTTATGTATAGTCTACCTTCTTGCTCTTCATATTGATACAATTCTCCAAGTTGCACCATTACTTGATTATTAAAATACTTAGCCAAAGACCCATTATCATTTGAAATCTTATTTGCATCTTTTGATAGATAGGTTGGAAACAGTTGATATTTATTGACATAGCTAAATATTTGTGGTGTTAATATATCTTGTTGAATCCCAAGGGCATCCTTACCGTAAAGTTTCATTAGTTTTTCATTGGAGTAATTTGTAATAGACGGCATCCCTTTCACTATAAAATTATAAGCATTTATAATTGGATAAATATAATCTTCCTCCGAATAGGAAAGTAAAGCTGCAATAATACCTGCACCTTCCCTACTTTCTATTAGGCTATTACCGTTAACGCAAAAAACATACGATCCATCTTTACCTTCATAAAGATATGTATTTCTCCAAATTATTGAAGGTAATTCTTCATTCCTTAATGTATTATCCTTTTCGATTTCTATATTTCCATTACCCTTATTTCTTTTTAAAAAAAGGCTGTAAGCATAGGTTTTTGTTCCTTGTTTTAAAGAAAGGTCAATTAATTCCAATTCATAATTTGGGTACTCTATCATATCACTAATAAGAAAATTAGATATAAATCTTATACCATTCCACACTCCACTTTCCCTTAGCTCACGAATCCCAAGCAGTTCTCTAAACTCAAGGTCTTCACTAATATTTATTAATGGAATTTTTAAAAAATATAAAGTAATTCCTTTCTTTGCAGCCTCTTTTAAAAGCACAATCTCTGATTCCTCAAAATGTTCTTTTGTAAGAAAAATGCCCTTCTTATCCTCTTTAATCGTTTCAATAAACTCAACAGATTCATATGTTTCCTTCATATTATTTAGTTGATTTTTGAGTAAAGTAAATAACTGACTTTCTTCTCCAACCAAAAGGAAATTTTTCTTTTTATCTTCTTCATCTTTTTTATCTCTAAGCTTTTTCTCTCTCAGTTCATAAAGTTCGGCTAAAGTGACTTCACTAGATGCCGCTATTTCAGATTCTCTTTTTAGAACATAAATAGTAAAATTACTAATTAGTTGGAATACAAAAAAAAGTATTATAAGTGCAGTAACAATGAGGGTATAACGCTTCCTATGCGTTGAACGAAACTTACCTTTTCTTTTATCCACCATTCTTTTATCTCTCTTCTATCTCTACTCTTTTTAACCGCTCTTTCTCTTTTCTATAAAATTTACGGAAACGTAAAAATGCATTTAGGGAGCTGATTGCCATAAGAATCATATACTTAATTGGTTTTATAAATCCTGAATGCATTGCCTCTCCTTCTGTTCTTGGATGCATCACTGCAGGTATTTCAACTACATGATATCCTAAAAGCAACATCTGCAAAATCATATTAATATCTGGATATTGAATGTCAAACTGATTAAATTGAGCATAATAGCTAAAGGCTCTTTGATTTAATCCTTGTAAACCACTAGTAGGGTCTGTTATTACATAGCCAGTAATCCATTTAATAACCACCCTAAATAGTTTAATTGCAATCAATCGTATCTTTGCTACTGGATAAGACTGGCTGTTTTTTAAATATCTAGAACCAATTACGATATCAGGTACTTTCTCGTATCCGATTTGTTTTGTTAATCTGTTATGTACCCATTCTATATTTTGAATATCATGTTGGCCATCTGCGTCCAACTGAATAACATACTCATAACCATTTTTCAATGCGTATTTGTATCCAGTCTGAAGTGCTGCACCATATCCCATATTATAAACCTGTGATATAACTTTTGCCCCTTCTTCTCTTGCCACCTTGGCAGTATTATCCTTTGAACCGTCATCGATTACAACTAAATCGGAATAATCAGCTATTTTACTCTGATAAAACTCTTTTAATACCTTACGAATATTATTTTCTTCATTATATGCTGGTATTATTACCAATACTTCCTTAGACATTTAAACCCTCACCTCTCTTAGTAATTAGAAAACTTACTTACCGCACGCTCTGATAATCTATTGATAAATTATTAAGATGATAGGAAGCTTGTTCTAGTCTATATATTATAATTTCATCATCTTCGTAGTATATCTTCATTTCCTGAGGATAGTATCTTTTATATTCCTTTGCCCAGTAATAAATCTTAGACATAATTTCTCTTCTTTGATGTAGATAAATATTGCTTCTTGGTCTCTCATCAATAATTGGAGTTTTGGATGATTCATAGCTAACAGGTAGCCACATAGTAATAGGCAACTTTTTATTAACTGGAACAAGTCCATATTCTAAAGGATATTTTTCAATCACAAAATATACTTCTTTTGTAGGTATGTAAATGGTTTGATCCTCAGTCCAATTATCTAATTCTTCAACCAAATCCAACAATTCATAGTGAAATCCACTATTAAGAATAGCACTTCTTTCATTTACTGGTGAAACAACTGTCCATGAAAAATTCTCTTTTTTATCCATTAAGGATAAAACTAGTTTCATTGCACCATCTGTTTGAATGTTCCAATAATAAATAGTATCCATATTCTTAATGTTTCCAGTGTAAATAAGTGTAGAAGCAATAACAAGGCTTAGGATAAAAAATATGGTGTTATTCCACTTCTCCTTAATATTTCTCTTTTTCATTAAAGCATATAGAAATTCCAAAGGAACGCATAATAATATCATCATAAAATAGGTTAAAAACACTGCTTGACGCTTTATTTCAATCGGTACCGGCCACCCCATATCATAACAGGTCACCATTATATTCCCGATCAAGCAAATGATAGATAGGCCTATGTAAAAAAGATATCCTACTTCTTTTTTAGAATAAATAAATCCAAGTAATCCATACAAAAACGTAAAAATAATAAGGATTACTGTAAATAGGAAAACATATTCATTATTGTTATAGAAACGTTTCATTAAAACCTTGTAAACTTCTTCTAATAAAGACCCTTCCTCTGTCTTAACATCATTATTTGATATCTTATCTTCTTGTATTACTTCTTCTTGTATTACTTCAGGTTGTAATACTTCTGCTTGTATTACTTCTGCTTCTTCGTCATTTTCTATATCATTCTCCTTGGATCTAGTAATCACATTTATAGCCCAGCTCTTAGAATCCTCGTAAAAAGAATGACCTAATAAAAATCCAACAAGAAAAGGAATTAGTCCGATAAATAGACCTATTATACCTGCCATTATTAATTTAATAAGTATTCTTCTTTTAATTAAAACAGTAAAGTATACTAGTCCCATGACCAGGCAAATGATACCTATAAAAGCTGTTACATAAAAGTGACATGATAAGGTATAAATAATAGAAGCTACAATTAAAAACCAATTTAGCTTATCCCTTTTACGGATATAAGAAACGATGGCAGCTGTTATAATAAAGATAGCTGGCATACCATATTCCATAGGTAAAGTAAAATGAAATCTTTCATATGAAACATATAAATTCCCTATTGTGTACATAATAAATGCTACTAGAACACCATACTTATTCGTAAATATTTGTCTTAAAACTAGATAAGCAATTCCTAATACGATAAATAAAATGATATGAGAAAATGCCATGGTTACTCTTACAACATTTAATTTAAATAGTACAGATATAACAGCAATAAGAATATGCATCCCGTATGGGTACATTCCGTTAGGAAAGATTTCATTTCCTAATAAAGATTGAATCCAATAAAGATGAACTTCTTCATCGGAGGTTGAATATCCGTATGAATTAAACTTACGATACCCATATATATATATCGAAAATCCAATGCAAGTAAGAACTAGAAAGCATTCTAATTTATTTTTTCCTAATATTTTATTAAGTAATGTTTGAATGCTACTGATAATCCTTTTAACGATACGGTACAAAAAAAGCTTTAATCCATACTCATTTCTTACAAGTGTTGTTACTATTTCATATGATTTTTGTCTACTTGTTCGATCACTTTTCCAAGTTATTAAGATTCGAAAAAGTATAGGTAACATAATAACACCAGCTAAAATAGTGTATTTATTAAATTTTCCAAGATATCCAAGTATATATCCAATGAAAAAAATATATAGATTAGAGGCAAGTATTGAAGTTATCAATCCAGTCGTTATGCTTCTTTTCTTAATGATTGGATACAAAAGCGCATAAGGGAAGATAACACACAAAAAACTATATGCGAATAATAAATTAACCGCTAATATTACGTTACTCCAAATCATATATTCTCCCCTACTCCATTGTTAATTAAAAAAACGTATTAACTCTAGTACTTCATTATCTATAACAATATTTGTGTTCTTTAAATTCTTAAGTAAGTTTTTAAACTCGTCTTTCTCCTCTGTTGTATAATAGTATTTTAATCCAGCCTTATATGCTTCTAAACCCCTAGGTTCAATGTTTAAAGCTTCCTTAATCCAGTAATTAGCAAGTTCTCGATTTCCAAGTCTGTCCCAAACAAGAGCAATTTTTCCTATTACCTCTCCTTTTATAACTTGAAAATCTGACTTTGTATATTTTTTCATGGAGAGTTCTATCTTCTCCATCATTTTTTGAATTTCTGTTATACTCAATATACCTTCCAAGAGAAAAGGAATAACATAGTTCAAATACTCAGCTTTGTGGATGGAAGTAGGCTCTATTTCAATAAGATTATAAAGTTCTTTTTCTTTTTCCTTAAATCTTCCTATTATATCCATGAGTGAAGACGCAGCATAGTGTGAGATTTCAGAGTCTTCATCATTAACTCCTTGCTTTATAATACCTAGGTATTCTTCGGCATCATCTTTTAGTACAGTAAGAAAGCCATCTCTTTTATTTTTTTTACTTGTTAATAAGAGAATTTCTTCTAATGGTACATAATTGGAATTTTGAATGATATCAGCCCCTACCTTTATCTGAACTTTATTTTTTCTAAAACTTAAATCTGCTGGATCAATAAGCTTATCTCCAAACAGTCCAAGTATTCTGTAAAATACCCATGATAAACATAAAAATGTTACGGCTACTACAGGGCAGAATAAAATCAAAAGCCCAGCAAGAATTCCTTTATTTCTATTGTTTTTAATAAGAGTCATATAAAGAAAGTAAAATACTGCAATTATGGTATTTATTAATAGTATTATTAGAATAACTTCAGCACTCTTCATAAGCCACCTATCCAATCTCAACTACGTCGCAAGATAAATCAATAATCTCTAGACGATTGGTTACATATATCACCTCATGTTCCGAAGAATTTGTTAGTAAAATATAGATATGTCCATCTTCTAATACCCCAAAATAATCACTAAGTCGAATATTCTTCTCTACTTCCTTAAGCACTTCATTTTGCTCAATTTTATCGTCTTTTGGTATTATTCTTAGCAAAGCATACTCAAGTAATTTTTTGCTTGAACCTTCTTTATACAACGATACCATCTGTTTAAACGATTCAGTTCTTAAGGCTCTGCTTCCTTCTAAATATGTATCCTCCTTAATAGCATCCATATATGTTTGCGCTTGTCGCATCGATTTTTCTATCAACTTACAAAGTATGGCTAAAAGATTGGCCTGATATAAATTAGCTCCTTCTAGTTTAATATCCCAAACCATAATTATCGTTCTTATCTGTCCGTCTTCTGTTATTGCTCCAGCAAGCATCGGGTAATTTGAATCTAAGTCCTTATTTCTAAAATAACCCTCCTCTTCTATTCCTTTTCTAATAATATGCCTTTCATCAAGCTTAATGGATTTTCCCATTTTCTTAGCTCTTAATGAAGTGGATGCCATAAGTCTAAAATAATTGCTATTTTCTCCTGATATGTATATTGAGACTTCCCCAGCCTCCATGATCTGTTTCACAACTTCTGTTGCCTCAAAAATTATCTTTTGAACAGATAGGTAGTCTAATTTACTTGTAATATCATAAATCTTAGCAAGACTATTTTTATAATTAATGAGTCGTTTTTCATAAATACTTTTCACATATACATTGCTGTCATTAATCTTATTCATATCTTGAAGTTCATCTTCAATAAACTTCTTTTCCTCAGATATTTCATGGTATTTTCTTTTATATAAATCTCTTGTAAAACCAACAACTCCACCAACTATTAGGATTTGAAGTGTCCATAAATAAACTTCATAATCCATAATTAAGGCAGTTGTCCCTCCTAAGGAAATTATTGAATAGAATTTAGAAATAACGCTAATAATGATTGCTAGAATTCCATATGTTGAACCATGAATTGCTGCTATAACTACTACAATTAGCAAATTCAAATCCATATATTGACCAACCATCGTGTCCCTCGTATAATGAGAGAGTATACTAGCTAGGACAGTTAATAAAAACGTTTCAAAAATTGCACCTGTTGTACTTCCTAAAAGTCTGTTTCTAGACCTTCTCTTTATATCCTTTCTTTTCTCTTCGTAATTACTTAATAAAAACTTTCTTATTCCATCTTCTAGGCTGTATTTACACTGAAAACCTTCAATTACTTCAAATTCTTCCTTAATCCATACTTGTCCTTTATCATTTAATTCATATTCATGATTTACTTCAATTAGCTTCACTTCTTTTTTCGTAAAATCACTTACATATTCCATCAATTCTTTCTCAGTGCATGAATGACCAAAGACATGAACTAGATTACTATTATCAATGCTATTAATGATACGATAAAGTGCTTCAACACCGTCATCTAGATAGATTAGGTTATGAACTCTCTCCAGTTTAGCAGCAATTTCTTTATCCTGCATTGCATCTAACATTAATCGATTACTATATGATCTTTGTATGTACCTTCCCATAAAGCTTCCGAACAATTCACTAAAACGTATAATGGATATGTCAAAAATACCAGGTTGATTATAATATTTACAAGTATCTTCTCCTTGCATAAATGTTTTAGATTTTATGGTAGTTGGTACCGGAACCGTATCTTTATGAATCTCTTCTTCAACATTATCTTCAAAAATTTCTAGGGAGGAACAGTATATAAATCGTTTTATACCTGCATTCATAGATGCAATCAATATGTTTGTTAAACCTGAAATATACTCCCCTGACTGCTGTTTTTCGCTCTTCCATTCAAAATGCTCGTCCAGTGCTCCCATGAAAATAACAATATCAGGTCTTACATTATGTATAATATTTATAACTCCGTTGCTATTATACTCAAAATTATATTCTTGAAAAACGCCCTTAACCTTTTTATCAGAATCCTGACTACGACCTGTTATCGTATATATTTCATGTTGTTCCTGTTTAAGCCTTGATATCAGCTTTTGTGTAAATGCCCCATATTCACCACATATTAGTATGTTAATCGGAATCACCCCCATCATTATTAATCCTATTATTTAAAGTAATATTTTCATCTTTTAACAATGTAAGCTGCATAGTTAATTCATTTACTTGATTTGACAGTCTTGAAATCACGATCGTATTACCAAATACAATAAATGTTATTAGTAATATTGCAAAAATTGTGACCATCGTAGGTCCATACCAGATGCCAAAGAAATCTGCAAAGGTTCTTACCAGATTTGGATATATACCTAGAATAATTAGTATAATACCACCAATAAACCATCCGATAGACTGAGCTTCTGTTAACTTTTTTGCTTTCATAATTGATAAAACTACTTTAATAAATAAAACCCCTACTATTATTGTAATAATTCTTACAATTGCGCTCATAAATCTGCCTCCTTCCTATAAATAGTGCTTATAATCTCTCAATTGAGCTATCACGGTAACATTATTTACCATAATATAGCATTACTGTATAAAAGTTGCAATACATATTTTTCAAAAAAATTAGTATAATATGAAAGAAAAACAATTATTACTAGGTCATGCCATGTATAACATATAATAAGTTAATAAGAATATATAAATAGTATAAAAATCACTACTCCCTTAGGTTCACTACTAAGATTTTTAGGCTTAATAGAAAGAGGTATCTATGACTATAATAATTTCATTATTCAAAATAATAAATGCGTTTAATCGTAAAATAAGGGATGATTTTGTTTCTGCCTTTTCAGCACAGGCTGCATTTTATGTGATTATTTCCTTTTTCCCCTTTATCATGTTATTACTTACACTCTTGCAATACCTTCCAGTTACGGAATATCATATGCTTTCAACCTTATCTCAAGTATTTCCAGATAGCGTTAGCTCTTTGGTTGTATCCATTGTATCCGAAGTATATGATCAGGCTTCTGGAACCATAATATCAGTTACTGCAATATCAGCATTGTGGTCTTCCTCTAAAGGTATCTTAGCAATTGTAAAGGGGCTTAATTCTGTATATGCAATTAAGGAAACAAGAAGTTACATAAAACTTCGTATACTTTCTACTGTCTATACACTAGCTTTTGCAATTATGATTGTAGTAACGCTTGTTATATTAGTTTTTGGTAACAGGTTAATGATATGGATTGAAAGCAAGATACCCTTCCTAACAAATTTAGCCTTATTAATTATTAGCATACGTACGATAGGAGGTTTATTTTTATTAACTGTTTTCTTTTTAGTATTATTCACCTTCGTACCGAATAGAAAGACAAAATTTTATAAGGAACTGCCTGGAGCATTAGTATCTGCTGCTGGATGGATGGGATTTTCCTACCTTTATTCTTTTTATATTGATAATATGGGGAGTTATTCCAATACTTATGGCAGCTTAACTGCAATCGTATTGTTTATGCTTTGGTTTTACTTTTGTATGTATATTTTATTTATTGGAGGAGAAATCAATATTGTTTTGTCCTCTGGAGATTTAATGTATTTTATCAAATATATGATTCGAAACCGAAAGAATTATAATAGAAAAGGCTTGTTAATTACTCCAAATAACATTAAACTGGATAGTGAAATAAGCAAACCTCTTGACCATGTTATTGATAAAACAATGGGTGTTCCAGACAAAAAAAATAAATAAATAAATAATAATAAAAATACTCCTCTTGGAATAGATAATTGTTTTCTATTCCAAAAGGAGCATTTTTTCTTATATTAATATTCTATTTTAGCAAAAGTCAACTTACTCATAAATAAAGCCTAATTCAACACCTGTATAATAATGCTTAATAATCTCTTCATAACTCTTCCCTGAATCTGTCATCGCTTTTACCCCGTTCTGGCTCATTCCAACCCCATGTCCATAACCACCACCATAGATTTTTATATCTTTCCCATTCTTTTCTAGGTAGAAATAAGCACTTGGTAATAAACTTAAGTTTGAGATTTTGGACTCGTCTTTCCTAATAACATCAACAGATTTTGGTGCTAGGACTGCTCTGATATTATATTCAGCGATAACCTTGATCGTTTTCTTAGAACCGACCAGAATAAGTTCTGAAATTATACCACTTTTTTCTCTTTTATGAATGATTATATTTGTAACATCACCAATCGTGTCTATAGAAACACTTTCAAATACGGGATTCTCTTTTAAACTTCCACTAACTAGTGTCAATATGTTATTTGGTGCTGCTAGATAGCGTTTTGAAAGGTTCTCATTCACTGACTCCGTTATATTATTAAGTGATGTTGATACACTCCAACGATACCATGGATACTCACTATCATAAGTTGTGTCTTTTGCTGCATTATAGAAATCTTTAAAAGAATCTTCTGTTGATAAATCCATTGGGTCCGAGAAATTAGATACATAAACTGCTTCTCCATCAACATAATCATATTTCGTTTGTACTTTACCAACTAAATATTCAATCGCTTCACCACCACCCCATACTTCTTGTACAGATGCTGTATGACCACTAGAAGTAGAAAAATAATATGCTGTTATTACTTTATCCTTATATTCAATTACTTTTCCATAAGTTTCTTTTACTGCTAGAATTGACTCCTCCGTCTCGGAAATATTGTTATATACTTGATAAGCTACACTATCATCTACATGAGCTCCATATTCACTATAACGATTATCAAATAATTGATTATAAGCATAACTTCTTGCGCAAATAGCTTGCACTTTTAAAGCTTCTAATCCATAGCTATTTGGCATTTCGCTTGGAATTACCGCATATAAATATTCCTCTATAGAAACATCATTTATAATAACTAGACCATTAGGGGTAGATGCAACTTCTATGGTTCCTCGGTAGTTTGGAGCACCATCTTGACGTTTAATGGATAATAAACTGATCTTACCATTATCCGATTTGGTCTTTATAAAGATTCGCCCTTTATTAAAGGCATCATCCCCAACTTTAAATAATACTTCTTCACCCTTTTTATAATTTGTTTCCTCTTCCCCAACGGTAATAGTGAAATCTCTATCTGCTGTGATACGGACCTCATTATGAAACAAATCACTAAAATTATTGGTTTTAATCAATACCCTAATATTTTCAGCCTTAATTGGTTCTTTAATTAATGCTGCAACTATTTTTCCATTAGCAACAATAAAATCGGTATTACTATAACCCACTAAAATACGATTGGTTACCTCCATACCTAGCTCACCGTATATTTTATAAATCTTAAAATCGCTATCAAGCTCTAGGGGACCATATTTTTCAATTTCAATCAAATCATTATTTGCAGTAATAACTTTACCGTTGATTGCATCAGGCTTTATACTAATTTTAACTATTTTACCATCCTCAATAACCAAATCACCAATCTTTGATTTAATCTCTTGAGATAACTTAAATTTAGTTGTAAATTTCCTTGTAATATCATGTAGGAATGTTTCAATACTACCTTCTTCACTTGATTTAATCCAAACGTTATGAAGTATCATAGCTTCAGGAAGAACTTCTTTCACATAGAGTAATTCATTATCATGAAAGAAACCGATAACCTTCTTATCTAGGTATTTGTCAATTAAAAATTCATGTGTTTGTTCTTTCTTATCATCTAAATCTTTGTCTCTTAATGTAAAATCATATGTATTGCTATATGTATATTTCCCATGCTCTGTTATCATAACTGCCCCATCACCTAAGGTACTACTTCCTAAAACAAAAAATGTCTTAACAAGAAGTGATGGATTTTTATCCTTGGTAAGTTCTGTAACAACTTCAAAAAAGTCAATAAATTCTTGTACAAGTACTGCACTATTGTCCTTTTGTTCTTCAAAATCAAAAGGTATATTTTTTAATATTTCAGATTTTTTAATATCCAGACTTACACTAACACTTTCTATTAAGGACTTAAATTCTTGAAAAACAAAATACTTCTCTTTTTCATATGACTCATCGTAACCTAAAACTTCTATAATCACGTCTTTATCAATTCCTAAATGTGTAGTTAGTTCAAGGGCTTCTTCCATAGTAATCATTGCTTTCTCTCTTAATAAGATATTATTCTTATCATCCATATGTCTAATCCGATTTATTACTCCTAAAGAAAAGGCGACTACTATCACCAATATACATACTACTAGAAGATATAGTTTCTTTTTCATATAAGCCTCCTGGTGCTTTAATTTACTATTAACCATAGTCAAGTGTTTTTTATAATGTGGTTAGCCATTACCTATCTCATAAAAAAGACTGCTTGTATTAAAAGTATATACTAGACTAAAAAGAATATGTCAATTAAATATGAGATTTTATCTATTCTTTATTAATAATTCTGTTCTAGTATCTATAAATGATTGCGCCCATCACAGAACAAAAGTCATTTTAACTTATAGATGATTTAAAGGAATTTCCTTTAAGAAAAAAGACTTGTTCCATATTGGAGCAAGTCTTAACAAAGAGTATCTTAAATTAATTTGTATAAGCATTCGGTCTACCGATTTATGAACTCTATTTATAATGATTCCTTCAATTTATATCTAGTAGCTTCTCCTTTAATCCATCCACATCTCTTTTGTCCGTTAAAAACATTAAAGTACCATTGGCTTTAACACTATAATAGCTTTCATCATATTCTAGATACTCAATGGTTATCACTTCTTTATTTTTAAGATGATAAACTACACTTAGCACTACATTCTTGGAATTCATATGTTCTGTAGATAATTCTCTATCATATTTGGTACTAATAAGCTTTTGATAAAAACTCTTAAAATTTTCTTCTTCAACCTCTTTATCATCCATATAGTAGGTAAATGTAGTAGTTTCATTCTCACCATCTTTTGTGGTAGATGTGGTTATTGAGAAATTATATTCCTCTTCACCAAAGCTTATATCGAATCGGTTAACATCAGAAATGTTAATTAAATTTATGAATTTATAAACATAAGGAAAAGCTTCTAGCTCTATTAGCTCTACTACTGTCTCTCCCTTCATGGTATAAACATTCGAGGAATCTAATGTTTTTACATAATAATTCCCTTCTTCGTTCTTACTTCCAATTAGTAGGGTAAGATTCTTCTTGATTTTCTCCTCGTCTTTTACAACTCTAGATTCATCTGTATTCGTAGATGTATCCTCATTAGCTTCTAGCTCAGCCTCAACTTTACTTGAAGTAAGCTCAGTATAATCAATCAGTATGCTACTACTTGGGTTAAGTAAGCCATATTTTTCTAGGTTTTGTGCACTGTATTCTTCTAAGGCTAAATAGGATAAGCTTCCATACTTATTAAATAAATTCGTTAACTCTGTACTATCACCAGGTAAGCTAAGTTCATATGGTTGCTTTATTGTCCAATAAACCATTTTTGCGTAATCAATCGGTTTTGTCTCATCATATTCTACCTCAAAGTTTTCACCATTCTCACTTACAATTTTTAAATGTGTTATAGAATCAGCAGATATTGTAGGGATTGTTTCTACACTAGTCATCTCTTTCATACTATACTTATAATAATTATAGGTCGTTTCATTACAGATATAGATATTTTGATCACCTTCTATCATAGTATAATATCCGCCATCAAGAGGTACTTTACTACCAAATTTTATAGTTTTTGTAGTATCATCTAATAGCTTAGCTGTTACTATGATGCTAGGGTTATCTAGACCAAATTCACTTATCTCACCCTCACCAAGTTTATTGCTAGCTGTTAGATTTGTAATACCACGTAACATATTGTTAGCATATGTTTGATTTATTGGTATCAATTCATCCTCATTACTATAGATTACATCTTCACTATTTTTAGAGAATACCATTTCACCAAATGAGTTTTTAACTGTTAGTGACTCAATCTTCTCTTCCTCTATGTTTAATAATTCGATTGTTTTATTTTCTACACTTGTATCATCAATCGTATCCTTATCTTTTTCTTTATACTGTATTAAAAGAAAATAAGCAATGACCATAAAAATAACAGCTAATATAAGTAGAATAAGATTTTTCGTCTTCTTTTTCTTACCCTTAGTCATTATTTTTTCCTCCTTTTTATACATACATACCCACCAGCACTTAATATTACAACTGGTATGATAAAGATGACGATACTTGCCCAGAAGTTAACTTGTGCTGAGGTTAAGGATAAGTACTGTTGAACAACGCTTTTTGAAGGTATATAAATAGCATCCTCCATATCTGATAAATAGCGAATGGTATTAACAAATAAATCAAGGTTACCTATCGAAGCATAGGAGGTCATACTCTCATCTATGATATAAGAGGAGCCATATACTACAAGATTCGTAGTTATACCATTATATTCTTCTTTAATGGCTACAGCTAAATAAAATGGTCCATCAATATCCCCATCTTCTTTTGCTATTATAGTAGACTCTGTATTAACCTTAGAATAAGCATCATCGGATGTTGTAAGTAGAGGTTCTACCGTAATCGTATTTCGTTTACTATCTAATACATTAATACCCTTAGCTGCAGGTGCAACCACAGATTTTTTATTTTCTGTAATTGATGAAGTAATATCATGATTATTGATTGACGGAATTAAATTATTCACATATTGTCCCATGTAATAATTCGTATTACCTTCAAGTACAATTCCCTTAACAAGTGAAACTCCATAGTACTGTAATAAACTATTAAAATTAGTAAGTGCTTCTGAATTATAATCAGCCATAATAATTACATTTCCACCATTCATTAAATAGTCCTTAATCAACTCTACTTCATCCTTTGTATAATCAGTTTTTGGTGCATTAATGAGTAGAGAAGAACAATCTTCTGGTATTTCTTCAATTTTTAATGTATCAAGAGAATTCGTTGTAACATTGGTTTTCACTAATGCACTTGTTAATGTTACGGATAAAGCTGTTTCACCATGCCCTTCCACTTGATATACCATTGGTAAATTAGTTGTAGTAACATAAGATATCGCTTTCGTCAATTGACCTTCCACATCTACTCCTGAAATATAACTTTGATAATAGTTATAGTCCATTTCTGTTACAGCTAGTTCACTATTATCAATATACTTGGCTCTACCATTGGTATTATTTACAACTAGAATACTATTCTTATTTACGGTATCCTCGACATAATTCGAAGCAAATTTTGGGTATAGGACTGGATCCTTATATTCTAATTTTAAATGTGGAGATATAGAAACATACTTTTCAACTATATTGGTATAAGTATCATCCTCTTCCCCTGTCTTAGCAAGATAATATACTGTAATATCATCCGTTACCGTATGAAGAAATTCTTTTGTTGTATCTGTTATAGAGTATAAGTCTTCAGAACTCACATCCATTTTTAAGTCTAACTCTGTTACAAACAGATTAATTATTACTAGCAGTATAATTACTACAAGAGATGTAACAGTAGCATAAGCGCCTCCTTTAAACTTTTTCGATTGAAAGGAGTCTTTTATATTGACCAATAACTTTTTTTCTTTCTTTATTTTCATTTTGGTATTCTCCTTATCTTAACTCCATCTGCTTTTTTTAATCACTTGAACGGTTAAAAAATTAAATAAGAATATTACACTTAAATAATAAATAACGGACGACAAATCTAATAATCCTAAAACAAAATTATTAAAACGTTCGATTACAGAAAACCAACCAAAAACTTTTACTAATAATCCATCAAACAAAGTTGGTTTAACAAAATAGATTATAGTTAGTGCTATCTCACTTACCACAGCAATAGAAAGAGTAATCGTTAGGTTGTGCATCATAAGATAAGTTATTATGCTAATAAGTATTATGATGGCAGAAAAAATTAGGAATACAGATTTATGGTCCTTAGGAAATAAAGTTACAATGCCATCCATTAAAGCCGTTATTAAGATAGTAACAAAGGATACTACTGCTGCAACAATCTGACTTTCTGTTAAGGAAGATATGTATAAACCGATTGCAATATATGCTCCTCCTAGTAAGGCAAAGCCAAAGATTGCACTGTAAGCAACTTTTAGTGGCACCAAACCAAATTGTAATAGGATTAATGGATATAAGCTAATGATTCCAATTACAATTAAAAATACGGTAAATACTGCCAAGAATTTACCAAAAATAATATGGCTAATAGGAAGTGGAGATGTAAATAACAATTGGTCTGTTTTTTGCTTCTTTTCTTCCGCCATTAATCGCATGGTAAGAATAGGTACTAATAGTACAAAAATAAATGAAATCGATGATAATACATACTCAAAATTGGCATATTGATTTACTAAATTATAGACAATAAAGTAAAGTCCAATAATAATTAAAAAAAACGCAATAAATACATATCCTATCATGGAGGTAAAATAAGACTTTAATTCTTTTTTAAAAATCGCTAGCATTTACATATCCTCCTCTTCTATGTTTTTTTCTTGACTGTATGTTTCCTTCTTATTTAAATTAGTTTCAAATTGATCTGTATTGCTATTTTCTAACTTACTCTCTTGATTATCATCTTTTCCAGTAACCAATAAGAATATATCTTCAAGGGACATCGTATATGCCTCCATGAATAAGATTGGGCATTTTCCATCTGCTAATGCGTAGAATACGTCTTCTCGAATATCATGTTCTTTATTGGAATAAAGAGTTAAACTAATTACACCTACTTCATCATTTATCTCGTCTAGCTCAATTTTTGTTATCGTCTCTATCGTTTGTAAAATATCACAGACTACTCCTTTATCTCCTTTAAC
>JAFAEB010000031.1 GCA_023424235.1 Bacillota bacterium | reverse complement strand
GCATATGACTATGGAAATCATAAAGACAAAGATACACCAAATGGACTTACATTAGCATTAGCAGATCATGTTTTAGATTGTACTTTTTCTTCCCTAGAAGATTTTAGTGTTTGTGATATTATATTTTTATGTGCTCCTGTAAGAAATAACACCTCTTATCTACCACTTTTAAAGAATATTATGAAACCCTCTTGTATTCTTACTGATGTTGGTAGCGTTAAGGGAAATATTCATAAAGCGGTAGCATACTATCAGTTAGAAGATAACTTTATAGGCGGACATCCTATGGCTGGTTCCGAAAAAACAGGATATGAGAATTCAAGTAGTAAACTATTTGAAAATGCTTATTATATACTGACCCCTAGCGAGAAGACCGATCCTGCTTCCCTTAACTTCTTAACAAAGCTTATTAAAGATATCGGTGCAATTCCAATTGTACTTGATTATAAGGAACATGATAATATAACTGCAGCCATTAGCCATGTTCCCCACATTATAGCAGCAAGTTTAGTAAATCTGGTAAAAAGCTCAGATGATGAAGATGAGAAAATGCGTACTCTAGCCGCAGGTGGCTTTAAAGATATTACAAGAATAGCTTCATCCTCGCCTATTATGTGGCAAAATATATGTTTAAGCAATAGAGAAAGTATCAAACACTTTCTAGAAAACTATATTACTTCTCTTGAAGACATTAAAGCTGCGATTACTAGGCAAGATGAAGAATATTTATATCAAATATTTGATACTGCCAATGAATACCGCAGGAGTATCCCAAATAGCTCCAAAGGCTTAATGGAGAAGGTGTATGAAATCTTTATCGATATTATTGATGAAGCTGGTGCTATCGCTACTATTGCAACCTTACTTGCAACTAATATGATTAATATTAAGAACATCGGTATTATTCATAACCGTGAATTTGCAGAAGGAGTACTACGAATCGAATTTTATGAGGATGTTGCCAAAGAAAGGGCAATTGAATTATTGAATAAATATCGTTATACTGTCTATGACAGGTAATAATATAGTATATCAAAATGAGAATAAAAACACAGCCCTATAAATCTAGAACTCATTTAAGATACAAATAGCTTGGAGGATATCGTATTTATGATAATTAAAAATGTAAAAGTATTAAAAGGTGAGGTTAGCGTTCCAGGTGATAAATCCATATCCCATCGTGCTGTTATGTTTGGTTCTATTGCCAAGGGAAAAACTGAGATTAAGAACTTCTTGCAAGGAGCAGATTGCCTATCTACCATACATGTGTTTCGTCAAATGGGTATTGAAATAACAAATCAAAAGGAAAAAGGCATTGTTACCGTAAAAGGGAATGGATTAAGAGGTTTAGTAAAGCCTACTAACATGCTTGATGTAGGTAATAGTGGAACAACGATGCGATTAATTTCTGGTATTCTTAGTGGTCAAGCTTTTGATTCAAGCCTTACTGGTGATTCATCCATTGTAAAGCGTCCAATGGGAAGAATAATAACTCCACTTTCCCTCATGGGTGCTAACATTAAAAGTATCCATGATAATGGGTGTGCTCCCTTACAAATTAATAGTAACCCAAATGGACTAACAGGCATTACATATACCTTACCAGTTGCATCTGCCCAAATAAAATCTTCGGTTTTACTTGCAGGCTTATATGCAAATGGTGAAACTACGGTAATTGAGCCAAGTCCTTCAAGAGATCATACCGAAATTATGCTAGGTATGCTTGGTGCTAATATTGAAAGCCAAATGAATCGGATAACAATTAAGCCAAATCCTACCCTTACTGGAGAACGTATTATAGTTCCAGGGGATATATCCTCTGCTGCTTATTTTATAGTTGCAGCACTTATTGTTCCCAATTCAGAAGTACTTATAAAAAATGTTGGTATCAATCCAACAAGAGACGGCATACTTCGTGTATTAAAGAATATGAGAGCTGACATTACCATACAAAATATTAGAAATGTAGATACGGAACCTGTTGCCGATCTATTGGTAAAATACAGTAATTTAGTTGCTACCGTAATCGAAGGCGACCTAATTCCTACCTTAATTGACGAAATTCCTATTATCGCAATTTTAGCATGCTATGCAAAAGGGGAAACCATTATAAAGGATGCAAGTGAATTAAAAGTCAAAGAATCCAATCGTATCGATGTAATGGTAAATAACTTATCTAGCATGGGAGCAAATATTGTTGCAACCGAGGATGGTATGATAATAAAAGGGGAATGCCCACTAAAAGGCGCTATAATAGACAGTAAACTTGACCATAGAATTGCGATGTCCTTTGCTGTAGCTGGACTAGTATCTGAGGGAGAGGTTGAGATTATAGGAGCTGATTGTGTCACTATCTCCTACCCGAACTTTTATGAAGATTTAGAATCGCTTTCCAATAAATAAGTAAAATACTAAGTAATGAAATTAACATACAAAAATCTTCACAAAGTCAGAATCTGGATTCAATTTCCATAAACATATTCATTCTTTTACTTTGTGCAAATCACTAGTATAAATAGAAATTGACATTTGACACTCAAATTTTTAACAGTTCTTAAACAACAAAAAAGTGCAGCAAATAGTAAATATTTAAGAATACTCTCTTCTTAATTTTACTGTTTGCTACACCTATTTTTTATCTATTATTAAATCTATTAACAAGTCTTATCTTATATTAATTCTATAATTATCTTATATTAATTCTATTATATATGTTTTTATTGGCTTCTTAGGCTATTTACAGTCTGTATCTGTTAGTAACATGGCATCACCAAAGGAAAAAAATCTGTATCTTTCCTTAACTGCAGTGTTATATGCATCTAATACATGCTCTCTTCCAGCAAGTGCAGATACTAACATAATTAAGGTAGACTCTGGAAGATGGAAATTGGTAATAAGAGAGTCTAACACTTTAAATTTATAGCCTGGATAAATAAAGATTTCTGTATCTCCACTTCCTGCTATTACTAGACCATTTTCATCAGCTGCTGATTCTACTGTTCTACAGCTCGTTGTCCCTACACAGATTACTCTTTTTCCATTTTTCTTCGCATCATTAATTTTCTTTGCTTCTTCCTCTTCAATTTGATAAAATTCAGAATGCATATGATGTTCTAGAATGTTATCAACCTTTACAGGTCTAAAGGTACCAAGGCCTACATGTAAAGTTACATTTGCAATAACAACATTTTTAGTCTCTAACTTTTCTAATAGCTCTTTAGTAAAATGTAATCCAGCAGTTGGTGCTGCTGCAGAACCTTCATGCTTTGCATATACTGTTTGATATCGATTCTTATCCTCTAATCTATGAGTAATATAAGGTGGAAGTGGCATTTGACCTAATTCATCCAATATTTCTTCAAAGATTCCTTTATAATGAAACTGAATCAAGCGATTTCCTTCGTCTATTACTTCAACAACTTCACCAATAAGTAAGCCTTCCCCAAAGGATATTCTAGCTCCAACTCTAGCCTTCTTACCTGGTTTTACTAAAGCTTCCCATATATCATTCTCTCTACGTTTTAAGAGTAACACTTCAACACTAGCTCCAGTACCTTCTTTTGCACCTAATAACCTTGCAGGGATAACTTTGGTATTATTAATAACTAGGCAATCACCTTCATTAATATAGTCGAGAATATCCTTAAAAATCTTATGGGTAACTTCACCACTCTTCTTATCAAGAACTAATAAACGTGAACTCGATCTATCTTCTAATGGATCTTGTGCGATTAATTCTTCTGGTAAATCAAAATAAAAATCCTGTCTTTCCATCTTATCTCCTTGTAACTTATAATTTATGAACACGATTGTGAAAATATATCTATCCTATATTTTAGTATACACATCGAATTACCTTTGTGTAATGAACTCATATCTATAAGACATAGTTATAACTGTATCATCTTTTTGTATCTATCTTTAAATCTATTTTTCTAAATCTATCTTTCTAAATCTATCTTTTCAGATCTATATTTTCAAAATCCATCTCTCTACATACTACTCTATACTAACATTACTTGGATCATCATAACGATCTAAGAAATGATGTTCCACTCCTTTATAATCATAACCAATAACAGTATCAAGATTCACATTATGCATACTTCTAAATATATTCATATCAATAATATCACTGGTTTGTCTAAACTTTTTAACGAGTTCCTTCATTTCTGCACGTTTAGAAC
>JAFAEB010000422.1 GCA_023424235.1 Bacillota bacterium | reverse complement strand
GTCATTTCATTACCACGTTCACCACAACCAATGTAAACAATGATATCTGCATCAGACCATTTTGCAAGCTGATGTTGAGTCATTGTTTTACCAGTACCGAAACCACCAGGTATGGCAGCAGTACCCCCTTTTGCAATAGGGAATAAGGTATCTAGTATTCTTTGACCAGTAATTAAAGGTCTGTCAGATGGGTAACGCTTATTAACAGGTCTTGGAATACGAATTGGCCACTTCTGTGTAAGGGTTAATTCTTTTTCCTCACCATTCTTTGTTTTTATCGTAACGATGGGGTCATTAATGGTATATTTACCATCCTCCTTCACACGAATAACGGTTCCAGAGCAATCTGGTGGTACCATTGATTTGTGTTTAATTGCAGTGGTTTCTTGAACTTCTGCAATAATAGTACCTCCATAAATTCTATCCCCTACGGATACTTTTATATGAACATCCCATAATTTATTTGTATCAAGGGATTCTACCGTAACACCTCTTGATATAAATGCTCCAGATTGTTTGGATATCTCTTTTAAGGGACGTTCGATACCATCAAATATATTACCGATGATTCCGGGAGCAAGAGTAACGGATATTTGAGCACCAGTTGAATAAACTTTTTCTCCAGGCCTTAGGCCAGTTGTTTCTTCATATACTTGTATTGTAGTTCTTTTCTTTGTTAGTCCAATTACCTCACCAACTAATCGATCAGTACCAACTAACACCATTTCACCCATCTTAAATCCAGTAGCACCAGTTAGATATACGATAGGCCCATTGATGCCATAGATATTACCTTCTATAATCATTTGAGCGCGAACCCTCCTTTCGGTATTGTAAGTCTTAGTTCACTAAAAACGTATAATGTTCTTTTTGGGCAGCTATTTTAGAGGAAAAGGAGTGGTCAATTAATATGTTTTTGGCATGAATAACAGCTCTTGTTCCTCCAATAAAATCATACTGGCTTAGGGTTAGGGTAACCTTTGTTTGTTCTTCTAAGGTATGTTTTAATCCTTCGTCTGTAGGGTTAATGTATATTGTTAATTCATCTTCTCTTGCAAATTCCTTAGCACTAAGTATTTGATTTCGAAGTAACTCCTCATATTCCTTGCTTTTCATAAATGCCTGTATTTTATTCATAACATCTTCAAATAAAATATCAGTAAGCTCTACGTTTTTATCATTAATTTTTCTTTTTATATTAATTGCTTCACTAGAAAGTGTTCGATTCTTTTCTCGTATTAAATTCTCAGATTCAAGACGATAGGTTTGCTCTGATTTTTTAAGAGCATCTTTTTTGTAATCATCAAACATCTTATCAAGATTTTGCTTATATTCTTCAACAATCTCAATATTCCTAGTGGTTGCACTTTCTATTGTGGCATTGTAAAACTGCTCTAACTTCTCATCTAGTGTCATAGAAATTCCCTCCTTTATTTACAGTTTCAATCCAATCGCTTCATTTACATAGGATGTAATAAAGTCTGGTTTGCGTCCAGTTCCATGTCTGTCAGGTATTTCTACAATGAGAGGAAGTTTTCTGTTAAGCTTAACATCACTTATTAGACTTGGATATTGTGAGCTTAATTTCTCAGTAATAAGTAGTACACCAATGCTTTTATCAGAAACCGCAATGTCTAGTTGTTCTTTCAGATGTTTTTTTGAGTGAATGACAACGCCATTAACACCAGCTAATTTCATCCCAGTGTAGGTATCAACATTATCACTGATTAGGAACATACGCATAAAAACTCCTCCTTAATTCTTAACCTAAGATAGTAAAGGATACGATAAGACCATATAGTGCAATACCTTCTGCAAGAGCAACAAAGATAAGTGCTTTACCCATGATACTAGAATCTTCACTAATTGCACCAAGAGCCGCTGATGCAGCAGATGCTACGGCGATACCACCACCAATACAGGATAAACCAGTTGAAAGTGCAGCAGCGATATAACGAAGTCCATCGGATGAAGTAGAAGCAACAGTAGTAGCTTCAGCAGCAGATATTTTACCGCTAAATAATAGGATATCAGCAATAACTAAGGTTCCAAAGAAGAAGAAAGCATTGCTAAATAGGGCACTTTTAAATCCACCTTTTTTCTTTTCGCTAAGTAAAAATGCGCCAAAAGGTATAATAATACTTAGTAATAATGTAATAACTAAAATAATTCTAGCTGTCATAATAATCCTCCTAAAATAAAATCAACTATTTTTTATGATATGGTTTAAATTCTTTTCCTGTACCGCGATAGAAACGGCTAAACATCTCGTAATATTCAAGACGTAGTACTTGAATACCAACAATTAATCCTTCCATAGCAGCTACAAATATATTACCCAATATGATGACGAAAATATTAGGGTTACCGGATTCAGCACCGGCAAGTAACATAACAACACCCATCATAGCGGCATGACTCATGGCAAATGCGCCAACACGTAAGAAGGATATGGAGTTTGTTACATAGCTTAATAAAATTTCAAATAATTCAAATAAGGACTCTACAAAAAACATTACCTTATTATCTGGGAATATCTTTTTCTTTTTCTCAATAAAATGAGTAATTGGCTCTCTAAGGAAAATGAGTAATAATGGTATACCAAAGAATATGATCAGTACAATCGCACCTGGTAGGGTATTACCTGTAAAGATTAAAGCTGCACAAGTAATTAAAGCACCGTAAAAGATTAAACCAGATACACCATTGGTATCAAAGAATATTTTCTCAAAATCCTTTGCTTTAATACCATTAATAATATTTAATATCATTGCAATTATAATGAGTGCCATACCAAAGCCTACAGCAGTAATAAGCACAGTCATAACATTTTCCATCGGATTTAACCACAGATGAGGTATCACACCTTCAAATCCAAAGATACTACCATACATAAATCCAAAGATAGTGGAGAATACTCCAGCACAAGCAATAATTGCTGCAAGTGTCATCTTTTTAGTTTTATATAGTAACCAGCCACCAATGGCTAAAACGAGACCTTGACCAACATCACCGAACATAATACCAAAAATTAAGGAATAGGTAATCGCTACAAAAGAAGTAGGGTCAATTTCATTATAAGCAGGTACACCATACATTTTTATAAACATTTCAAAGGGCTTAAATAACTTTAGATTCTTAAGCTTTGTTGGTGTTTTTGTATTCACACTTTGGTGTTCATCTTCTGAAAGACAATAAATATTTGGTTCTGCATCAATTTCTTTTAAGAACTCTTTTGAGTTTTTCTCTGTTATCCATCCACATAGGATAAAATGAAATTGCTCTCTTGTTGATTCATGAGTACATGCAGCCATCTTTCTAACATCAAAGTTCAAGCAAAATACTCGTAGGGTTTCATAAGCTGTTAGAATTTCTTCACGCATACTACTAATTTTTTGTCTAATAAACCCATAGATTTCATCGATCTTTTTAAGGGTTTCCTCATATTCCTTTTGGATGGTATTATAAGCTTCATCCGGAGTTCCTTCATATTCGGAAGGTATGAATAATCGTTCAAAATGTAGAGAAGAATATATGGCATCAACTTTGATTGCATGGGAGGCAGGTACAAAGTATAGGCCCCAGATATATTCCCTATCTCTATCACACTCAAAAAAGAGTGTAGTTAAATTGTCATAAACATATTTCGAAAATTTATTATAATACTCATGAGATATTTTACCAAATCTAAACTTTATAAATTTGAAATCAAGTATCTTATCAATACTATAATCAAGATGACGAAATGGTTTAATTTGCTCCATTAATTCTCTTAAATGGTTACGTTTTGCTTTCAAAACTTTCTTTTCTTCATTTAACTCTTCTAGATCCGCAATAACATTAGAGATTATACTTGCTGCATCACTAGGAGTCATATCCATTGTTTTTTGAAAGGATTTGTTCTCAATTTTTGCTACTAGTTCTTCTGATTTTGAAAATAAATCTTTATAAGGATTTAATTCAACAAAAGGTTTTAAGTCTTGAACGGAACTAAGTTCAGATAAAGCATTTTCAAGATGAATTTCGTATTTGTTTAAGTATATATTAACAAAACGATCGAATTCACTTTTAGGCCCAGTAATACTTAAAAACTTCATTTTTTCAATCAATGTTAGCACCTCCTGTTCATGATTGTAATATATAATGCAGTGTATCAGATGGTTCTAATTTATACCGTATACACTCTAATGCTGTGGTTAACCTGTTGATTTCATCTCGCTTGTGATACAAGTAATGAAATACATAGGCCATGGAAGCAGAATATTTTGCACTATTATCACGATAAACCTTAGCAATCACCTTGTTTACTTTATTCTCGATGTCCCCGTCAAGAAAGGCATTGGCTAGGTCTTTATAAGCTGTTGTTTTAAGAATTTGAATAAATTCATCAATACTAGTGGATTCAAGCAATTTCGTAAGTTTTTGTTTATCTAGCTTATAATTGACGGATATGATATAACCGTAATAATTGCTTGTATTCGTGTCAAAGTAACGTTTTGAGCGATATAACCACATAATGTTTAATAAATCAATCTCTGTCCCAAGGACTTTTGTAAAAGCCTTAAGGTTATCTCCTGTTAGTAACTTATCTTTCAATTTCCATGCCTTCTTAAAATAATAAATATCTAGTTGCATTTCAAAATCAAAAGGTGTGTTATGATTGGTATTCATAAGTCTTAGGAATAAGCTATGATACTGTGTATCTTTTAAATTGCTAACGAATTCCTCTATGGACCTTGCTTGAATTAATGACTGTATATTTATTTTGGAATGGTGCTTAAAGAATGGTTCAAACATAGCTAAATTATAATATCCTTTTTTACTGTATAACAGCTGAATACATACTTTTAGGATATTAACTTCATATCGAAAGAAGACAAGATCTAAGGCCTTTCTTTGCTCTATATTAGCAAATCGATATATTTTAGCGAAATCTGAGTATAAGGAAAGGATAAAAACCCCTTCAATCTCACCACGGTGAACGGTGTACTCATCCGTGTTATGAAAAATTGACTTGTAACCTTGATGCTGTTTTAGATATTGGATATACTCTATAACAGATTCAATGGTTGAAATGGATTCATAATCCTTTGGTTTAATACAATTGCTTTCCATCCCTTTAACCTTGGTGACAATACCGCTATAAGTTAATAAATTACTCATAAAATCTCCTAACTATTAAATAGCTACTTTTAAAAAAGAAAGTGAAAATATAAAAACAATTGCTATAACACAATTGTTAAGGTTAATTACTTATTATTTTTTGAAAAATTTGATCAACTAAATCGTCGTGACTATTTTTATAATAAGTTTCTAAGGAAATCAATTGTTTATTACAATCATCAAGAAGAGCAGTACGTTCCTTGTCTAAGTCTTTTTCTACTTGAGACTTTAAAACATCTAATTTATCATTGCGCTCTTTTGTAATCTCTTTATTAAAACGTTCGATTTCTTGTTCATATATTGTATTCAAGCGTTTTTTCTCATCGCTTACTCTCTTCACAATGAGATTTGCTTTTTCTTCAATGTCATACAAAAGTTGAATTACTTTCTCCACATAACCCCTCCTTTAACAAAATTGCATCTCTAATGATATCCTTATAATACTCCTTTTTTTTAAAATTACCACTGTCAAAATGTGCAAAAATAACATGTTTTTTTGACGTTTTTATACATTTTTAACATATAGTTTATAAAAAAATTATTAATCTATTTTTATCATTAGCTATCCGAAGAAAAATTATAAGTAATTCACAAATTTTATTTGAAACAGATTTGAACAAGCATTTTATTCGTGATATAATACTTCAATATTAGGATTTAGGTGCCAAAGCTATATCTAATTTAGGAAGGTAATTTGCACATAGTCAAAAGACTCTTGCGTCATTTCAATGTATAAGATGTTCTAATACTTTCATAGTTTGTGCTTGGCAT
>JAFAEB010000390.1 GCA_023424235.1 Bacillota bacterium | reverse complement strand
ACCATAAGTTACAAAACTACCAGAGAAAACCATGTTTTTTCTATCTCCAATCGGTAAGTTATCTTTATGAATCACATCCGTAATTTTTAATATACTTTCCGCTTCTCCTGTCAAGGAGCTCTCATTTACTTGTAAGCTAAAAGTTTCTAGAATTCTACCATCTGCACATACATAATCTCCTGCATCTAGATATAAAATATCCCCTACCACAACCTCACGAGAAGGTATTTGAACAATTATTCCATTTCTTAAAACCTTAGCAATTGGAGAGGAAAGTGCCTTTAAACTTTTCAATGATTGTTCTGCTTTGATATGTTGTACGGTACCTAGTATTGCATTAATTGTTATAACAACCATAATAACGATTGTACTCTCTAATTTCCCAAGAAAAGCAGATATTAATGCTGCCCCTAATAATATTAGAACAAGGAAATCCTTAAATTGATCTAAAAAGATTTGTATACCACTTTTCTTATTCTTTTCTTCTAACTCATTATAGCCATATTTAAGTCTATGTTTACTTACTACATCCTCAGAAAGCCCTTTATCGTTAACCCCCAGCATCTCCATTACTTCAAGTTCAGTTTTTTTATAAAACTCCTTCATTAAATCATCCTTTCAAATTATTTATGTTGAATTTTAAAAATAAAAAGACCCAAATAGCCACAGAAATTTGGCTATTGAGTCTCACTAAACTTAATTGTTAACAAAGCCGGGTCTGATTATACCTTAGTATATCAAATCCGCATTGACGACTTTGAACCTGTAAAATACAGGAAGTTACTCCCTCATAGTTGGGCTATTTAATTTTCAATGGGATTATCATATCATTTGTTTATGATATTGTCAATCCATAAAATCTAAAATTAGAGAATCTTAATAAAGATAACAGTTATATTTAATCTAACAACTCTCTCTTAACAAATGGAGACATAGTAAATCTCTTCATTGATTTAAGATTTGTTAACCACACGATATGGGCATTTTGCTTTGTATTACTAAGGATTCTTGGTATAAAAAACTTAGCTACCGTATCAGGTTTGTCTCCTAATGTATTAAAAATCTTACGAAATTGCTTATCTTTTGTTACTAGTGACTCTTCACCGGTAGGTGATTTTGTAATAAATTCAGTAAGCATCATACCAGGAGATAACCTTCCTACCTTTACAGCCGTATTTTTAAGCTCTTTCGCTAGTCCTCTTGTAAAGTAGGACAAGGCACATTTTGAGCTTCCATACAATATGGTCTGTTCTATAATCATATTATTAGAACCCAAACCCTCCATATTCCATATCTGGCCATAACCTTGCTTTAACATATTTTCTGCAGCTACTTTAGAACCATACATAACTCCTTTTATATTGGTATCAACAACTGCATCCATGTATTCTTCAGGCGTTTCCCATAAAAACTCACGTGGAGCATTCTGACCTGCATTATTAATCCATATATCTACACTACCCCATGCTTCAATCGATTTTACCCAAAGATTTTTGATATCTTCTAATCTTCTTACATTACAAGGCACATACAAAATTTGCTTTTCAAAACCACTTAGTTCATTTTTAGCATAATGAAAGGATTCCATCTTTGTTCCAGAGATCGTAACGTGGCATCCTTCTCTTAAAAACTCTTTTGCCATGGAAAGTCCTAAACCACGTGTACTACCTGTTATTACAACGTTCTTCATATTCTTACCCCTTGGTATTTTTTTATTTATATTTCATTATATTACCATTTAAATAAAAGAATCAAGAAAATTAATACATTATAAATGCTTATAATATTGCTTTTTATGACAAATTAAAAGAAGACTTGCCAATATTGAGTAAATAATATTGATAAGTCTTCTCGTTTGAAATAAAAAATACTTATTATATACATCGTATTTCTTATTCGTATTAGTTATTATACTTTAACCCCATTAAGCTAAGTCTTGTGTAACTCTTTCAATCAAAAACTTGATGTAATCTGAATCTTCTTCTTTCATAAGATATGGACCATCTGTTGAAAATAACATTCCATGTGGAGTATCTAAAGTATATGGACTCCAATAAGGCATTTTCGTACCATCTGCATCGCAACCATTTGGATCTCCATATTTAATAAAATTGCTCCAATAGTTACACATAATTCGTGCTAGGTCATAATGTTTACCCTTAAATGGGCGCCAACATTTTGCAAGTGTCTCAAAGAAAAACCATAAATCCACAGAGTGGAAGGTACCTGGATTATCCTCTCCAGGAATATCGGCATCAAAACAATAATAAAAACACTTTTCCTCATTGCCATTCCTTTCATTTTGAAGGAACACACTCTTAATGGTACATTCTAGTCCACTTACTAATGCATATCTATTATCATCCTTTTTCCAGGCTTCAGGAAAAGATAAAAATTCCTCAGCCTTTTCACCAAATATTTCTTTTACTTTTTGAATAAATTCCTCGTCTGAATTTGCGACAATGGAATTTAAAAATTCATCCCTTGTATTACCAGACATTATTGGTACCTTAACATGTTGATTTTTCATATATAGAGAAAGTGGATCACCAACTAAGAACTTCTCATCAATGGTACTTCCCATTCGCTCATTATTCTGTGTAAATTTTCCATACATATCTCTTATGTAGAATGCATCTAGTTTCCTAGCTTCTTCTAAACTATTAACACCAATAAAATCAAAAAACTTAAGACCGATTTTTTCGGCTTCACTTAAAGGTCTTGGTTTAATAAAAATCCCTTCTCTATATGGGTTTCTAATCATTGCACTTTGCACAACTGCCTTTTGGAATAATCCATGATTATTCGGACATGTAAGTTGTGATAAAACACTTCCTCCTCCAGCTGACTGTCCTGCAATGGTAATATTATCTGGATCCCCTCCAAATGCTTTTATATTACGTTTTACCCACTTAATTCCTGCTTGCTGATCTAAATGTCCAAAATTAGTAGGGGCGTTAGCTTGCTCCTTACTTATCTCTGGATGTGTTAGAAAACCAAACACATTGATACGATAGTTCACAGTTACAACTACAATTCCTCTCCTACTTAATCGTTCTCCATCAAATTCCATCTCAGATGGATAACCCCACTGTAAAGCACCACCATAAAACCATACCAAGACAGGTAATTTATCATCAACACTTTTTGCATTGGTCCAAATATTTAGATATAGGCAATCCTCATTCATTTCAATATCCGGGTCTACATGCCATTCACGATTATAAAGATTATCACCAATACCAGGAGTATCTTGCATCGATATCGGTGCAAATCGATAAGCTAATAATTCACCTTCCCAGTTCTTACAAGGCTGTGGTTCTCGCCATCTATTTTCGCCTATGGGTGGTGCGGCAAATGGTATTCCTTTAAATGCGGTAATTCTTGGATCTGCTGCTTCAATTCCTTTAACAATTCCATTCTCAGTTATTGCTCTTCTAATCATAGAAACCTCCATAAATCCAATCTTTTATAACTACCAATTCCTCAATAATGAAATATTTTGTAAGTTAATTCTTCTACTTTCTCCCAAGCTATTTCATTTATAATAATATAACCCCTCTATTTATACTTTGCCCCTATTCTAAGCTTATCCCTCTATCTCCTTAACCTTATAAGTATCAAGTTACTAAAAAATATTAGAGTGATAAAACCTAAGAATGCAAATCCCGCTATAATATTAATCTTAGACGAAACAATACCAAACCCTATACCAAAAATAAAAGATAAGGTTCTTTCAATAAGTGATTGAATTGATTCTACCGTAGCCCGAATTTCTGATTTGGTATTATGGTGTAGATATCCTAAAATTACTGGTTCTACTACACCACTTGCTATAAATATAAAAATAATTGCAACAATTCCAACCTTGTTTTGAAAACCCGCTGCTATTATAAAACCAAGGACACAGCTTCCTAGAATACTAGTTATAATCGTCTCTTCCTTCATGTATTTTACGAGATAACCTGCAATAAGGTTACCTGGTATTCTTGCAAGCGATATGATAGCTGAAAACACACCAAAGAAAAGAATTGAATACCCAATCTCATCTAAGTAAAGCTGCCAAAATTCATCTAAATATTTTATACAAGAGCCGACGGCCATTGCATGAATCATTATCAATAACAACCTAGGATTTCCTTTCATAAAGGTAATAGATTGTAGGAAATACTCCTTAATACTATAGTTCGTATCTACTCCCTCACTGCTAGTAATCGATGGCTCCACTAATAATATGGTCACTATGAAAGCTAAAAACATACTTATAGCAGAGAGAACATAATTAAATTCAAAACCGTAAAAATTAGCAAGAATACTCCCTGAGAGTGCAGCTATTATAGCTCCTATAAAATCGATGGCATTTAATCTTCCTATGATCGTTTCAAATGATTTCTCACATTTAATCATAATAAGAGAATCATATAAAAGTGCATGCAGGGAACCACTTGTGCAAGCACTTGAAACACCCGCAAGAAATGTGACAAGAAGAAATACCCATAGTTGATTTGCAAAGAGTAATATTACAAACTCAAACATAGCTAGCATTGCTCCTGTAACTAACATAGGCTTTCGACCAAATTTATCAGCAAGAATACCTGTTGGAATTTCTAAGATTACTATGGTAACTGCATAAACAATTTCACATAATACCACCATTATTACCGTCATCCCTCTTTGCTCATAAAATAACCTCTCTATGACATAAGCTGGGATCAAGTTATGAAAAAATAATATAATATATAGTTTAGAGATATTATTTTTTATATTCAATGCCCTTCCTCCTTTTATATTTATCATTTTAATAATTAAAAGGTGGGGGACGGATTGTATCATTTATGAATTAACAAGGAAATCGAATAAATCTCATTTGACATATCTCCTTTCTCTAAATATCCAAAACTTGTAATTAGTACAAGAATAGCATAAGAAGAAATAGAAAGCAATCTATTTACATCTACCCCAATTGCTATTCATTTTTATCTAGTATTTCAACATATCCTTTGCTACCATGAACTCTAATATATTGGCCATCTTTTATAAGCTTTGTTGCATGTTCAACTCCAACTACTGCAGGCAAACCATATTCGCGTGCAATAACAGCTCCATGAGTCATTAACCCCCCAACTTCAGTAACTAAACCTTTTATTGATACAAATAAAGAGGTCCAACTAGGGTCCGTGAAGGTGGTAACTAAAATATCACCTGGTAGAAGTTTAGCATCTTCCATATTTATTACAATACGAGCAGGTCCTTCCACTATCCCCTTAGATACTGCTAAACCAGGTAAAGCACCTTTTGGGATATGTTCCATATGATACTTACCATGTATCACTTCACCATCTGATGTGATAACTCTGGGTGGAATTAAGCTTTTAAAGAACTCATGCTCTTCTTTTCTTTTACTAATAAGATTATAATTAAGTTTCTTAGTAAGAATCACTTCTTGTAGTTCTTCTAAAGTTAAATAATAGATATCTTCTAGTTCCTTAATAACATTATCCTTACTTAGCTTACTTGCCTCTTTTAATAGTGCCTTTTTATAAATGTTATAGCGATTTACAATCATATATTTCGGAAACTCTCGATAACCTATATAATTTCGAATAAGGTCTATCATTCGCTTTAAATCATTCCCTTTTTTCTCACCATTATCTAATGCTTTTACCCGCTTAATTAACTCCTCTTCTTTTTCCTTTGCTTCTATTCTTCCTTGCTCAAATTTCTCATCACCAGCCTTTGGCAGTGAGTTATTCACGTTGTTAAGAATCATAGGTATCAATGATGTTGGCTTTTCTTTCCACCTTGGATTCGTAATATCAATTTCTCCGCTACAGCGCATTCCGTATCTTTCTAAAAACTTTTTAAAGGTAATATAAACTTTATCTCCACCAGGTAGCTTATTTAAGTTATCTAGAAAATTCTCATCCTTTGTTCTCTGTAAATAATGAATGACCTCTTTAAATGGTCGTATTTCATCAGCCAGCTTCATTAAATCAATCCCCATTTGAGAAGTTATATTGTTTGGCACAGATTGGGAAAGAATATCAGCAACATTTTCTTCTCCTAGCCATTCTAAGATTCTATCGTTCACCCATTTTGTAGCATGTATCGCTTGTGTATATATATTCGAGCTAATAGGATCTGTTAACATTCTCTTAAGTTCCATAATATCTTCCTTTATAAGCTCAATTAAATCGATTCCTGATTTCATCTCTATTTTCTCTTTTAGCTCGGCTTGAGATTTTTCATTCTCTAGCATTAATCCTGATACGATTGTTTTATCATATTCTACTTGTAATAATGATTCCATTGGATCAATCGGTGTGCTTTTATTATCTGCTTCACCAATGGATGGAATAATCGTGA
The DNA here is from genome assembly GCA_023424235.1 of Bacillota bacterium. Classification (GTDB taxonomy): domain Bacteria; phylum Bacillota; class Clostridia; order Lachnospirales; family Lachnospiraceae; genus Anaerocolumna. The sequence continues at coordinate 5,091 of JAFAEB010000390.1, read as the reverse complement.
TATAGTCTTGTTCAATTATTGTTAATAATGCATCTTTTATAAGAGGGTCATGTTGTCCCATGGATTCTAATAACATGGCTTGACTGCTCTCATTCTTTAACATATGTGTTACATCAATAAATAACCTTCCGCCAGCTAAATATCTTGGTCCAAAGGATGTTAGCTGAAATATTGAACTACCTAAGGGTTTCATAGCATCCGTCATCATTTGTTGATGTCCAACAGATATATATACATGTTTATCATTATCCTCTGATTTTGGCACTGGATATAGAGTTGTTATTGGCCTACTTTGAACAATGTAGAATGCACTATCTTTATAACACCATTCAATATCCTGTGGGTATCCGAAATGCTCTTCTATTCTTCTACCAATCCTATAAAGCTCAATAATTTGCTCCTTGGTAAGAGCTAATTTTACCCTATCCTCCTCTTTTATTTCTTCTTCCTTAGTACCACCATCTATGGCTAAATTCATTGCTAACTTCTTAGTTCCAACTTTAATATTTTTTATTTCTCCCTCTATAACCGTATAACTATCTGGTTCTATTAGACCTAAAACGATAGTCTCACCTAGCCCATAGCTTGCATTAATCGTTAAAACTTTATGATTATTCGTGATCGGATCTGCGGTGAACATTACTCCTGATACTTGTGGGAATACCATTCTTTGAACAACTACTGACATCGTAACTTTTCTATGTGAAAAATCGTTCCTAATACGATAGATGATTGCTCTTTCATTATAAAGCGATGCCCAGCATTTCTTTATATGAGATAGAATAGCATCAATACCAATTATATTTAGATATGAATCCTGTTGCCCAGCAAAGGAGTTTAATATTGAATCTTCAAATGTAGCGCTTGAACGCACTGCATAAGCATGGTTAATTCCATATTTATTAAGTTTATTTAAAACCTCTTCATAAATTTGAATTGGTAGTAGTAATTTATTTATCGTTATTTGAACCTTGTTGCTCAGTTCACTTATTTTATCCAAGTCATCAATATTAACCTTTGATAATTCCCCCAGTAGATTATTAAATTCTATATTTCCATCTAAGGCCTTCGTAAAAGCATTCCTTGTGACACAAAATCCATCGGGAACAAGGATAGATGAAATCCTTGTCAGTTCACCAAGATTGGCCCCTTTACCTCCAACCATCTCAATATCTTCACGACAGGTTTCATTAATTCCAATTACATATGAATTCATATTGTACTCCTTCCCAAGAATTAATTGAATTGCTAATCATAACTTGTTTACCCACTTATTTTACACTTATTTCCACAAAAATATAAGTCTATCCATATAAGAATTTTCATGATATAATTATGCTAAGTAAGGATAATAGAAAAGGGAAGTCTTATACCATAATAGGTAGAAGACTTCCCTTTCTATAATTTTAACATGCTATAATTTATATTTTGATACAGTTTCTCTTAATATTTCTGATTGACTTGCGAGCTCTTCGCTAGCTGCTGCATTCTCCTGTGAGGTAGCAGAGTTCGATTGAACTACTCCTAGTACTTGCTCAATACCAATATTAATCTGTCCAATACTAATATTAATCTGTCCAATACTAATAGCTTGATCGTTGGACGCACCTGCAATCTCTGTAACTAATCCTCCAGCTTCACTTAAGCTTCCTACAATTTTATTAAGAGCATCTGCTGTTTCTTTGGCTATTTTTGTTCCATCTTCCGATTTTTTAATGGAACTTGCTATCATTTCTGTTGTCTCTTTTGCTGCATTTGCAGACCTTGCAGCAAGATTCCTTACTTCTTCAGCTACAACTGCAAATCCCTTACCTAAATGTCCAGCTCTTGCGGCTTCTACTGCTGCATTCAAAGCTAATATGTTCGTTTGAAAAGCAATATCATCAATTACTTTTATTACTTTGGATATATTTGAGCTTGATTCATTAATTTCATCCATTGCTACTAGCATTTCCTTCATCTTCGTGGTACCTAAATCCGCATTTACTTGCGCTATTTCTGCTATGGAATTGGCATTGTTTGCCTTTTCTGCGTTTAAATTTGTTTGGCTTGAGATTTCTTCTAAAGATGCCGTTAACTCCTCTACTGCACTTGCTTGTTCTGAAGCACCTTGTGATAATATAATACTGGACTCAGATACTTGATTTGCACTAGAAGCAATATGATCAGCGGCTTGCTTAATATTTAATAATAGATTTCTATTTGATTCTACCATCTCTTTTAGTTTAATACCTAATGTATCCACGTCGGATTTTGGATTAACCGATAGCGTTAAGTCACCATCTGCAAATCGTTCCACAATATGAACTTGATATTTAATATTATTGATCATCTCATTAAAAGCTTTTGCTAACATACCAACTTCATCTTTTGAATTAAGGTCAAGTGAAACATCTGTATCACCAATTGCTATTTTATCTGCAATTTCAGCCATTTTTTTAACTGGAGTAGCAATTTTCCAGTGTTATCTTTCCTTTTGTTGACTTACCCTTAAGGGTTCGTTCTTCGTTACTTTCAATTCCATGATCCAGTGCATTTCTAACTAAATGCATCAGTGGATCTGAAATTAATTCAATTATTTTCTTATCAACTTCTGTTTCTTCACCTATTATTTCAAGGTCAACATTTTTGTTTAATGTTTTACTCATATCTCGTATAATACGATTCATTTTTAAGAAAGTAGCTTGTAAAGGAACCATTCTTATTTCCATGACTAAATCTTGAATATCACTGGTAATCTTACTTAATTGGGTTGCTGCTTTTTTAAAATTATCTAATTTTATGTTAAGCAAATCTGGATTTTGTATAACCATATCTTGAGCAATCACTATTTCACCAATTAAGTCCAATAATTTGTCTAGTTTATCCACATTAACACTTATCATATTTGAACTTTTTCCAGTATTCGATAATTCAATATTTTTTGTACTTTCTTCCCTTCCATTCGGATCTAAATTAGGATTACTTAGCAAGTTATTGCTTAGCAAATTATTGCTTAGCAAATTATTGCTTACACCCTCCATTGAATTAAGGCTCATATCTTCAACTTTTACTAAATTAAATTCTTTAACAAAAGATGTATTTTGCATCCACTCTTGCATCTCATCATAATTCTTTTCACATTTAAATTTAATCCAAAAGCCATTGGAACGAATGTAGTCAATGGTTTCTTCCATCTCTATAATACCACTAGGCTCATAATAAATATCATCGATAAACTCACTCATTTTGTGTATGATAGAGTAGGCCCTTATATTCTCCATTCCACAATCTTCTTGAAAATATATGGTTACTTCATAATCATACTTTGTTATTGTAGGTTCACTTTCACTAGAGTTCTTTAAATAATTTAAATAATCATGTATAGCATGAACTAAATCATCCTCTTTTCCATCTACAGGATTCCCTTCTTTCATCTTTTCTATTTCGCATTTAATAAAATCGATACCCGATAACATAAAATCAACGATCGTTGATGTGTCAAGTTGGGTTGGTTTTTCTTCCCTTATATAAAAAAATAAGTCTTCAAGGACATGTGCTAAATTTGCTATATTATGATACATCATCATTGAGGATGAACCCTTTATGGTATGCATGATTCGAAATATTTCATTGATTTCATATTCTTGAAAATTAGTTGACTTTTCACACTCAATAATTATAAGTTCCAATTGTTCAATCATGTTAATACTCTCATGCAGATACATCTCTAACCATGCTTCATCCATTGTATTCTCTACCACTCATACACCTCCTGCTATCGTTTTTAATTCCAACTAATTTAATCGGAATTAATATTAAAAAAATTAATTTCAGACATTTTTTTCATTTAAATATTTTAAATTATTCGATTTATTTATATATAACCATTATTAATTAAAAAAATCATACAATACCAATCTGAATACTTATATAGGACTAATTTACTATCAAATTGTAGCTTGAAAGTCTATTATACATAATATAAAATTCAGTTTATTTTCAAACACTCTTTTTATTTATTTTTTTCTAGGTATCGGTAAGTCCTAAATTGAAGCTAAAATTTTTAATAAATAAGCATTCACAAGACAATAAATTAAAAATAATTCTAGTAAAAATGTCGAAAATCGTCGAATGTATGAAATGATTACTATTGTATCTAATAAAAATAACTCTTGTAACTGTTTACTTTCGTAAGCAATTTACAAGAGTTAATATTTATATAGATATTTAGGATTGCTTTATAGAAAACATTCATAGCAACTAATCATATAATTAAAGTAACAGTTCTCCTAAAAATTTTATGTTAGCCTCCTTAGGTAAGGCACTGATTACAAACTTCTCATATGGCTCATTAAATACGGAATCCATAATCACTATTTTACCTCTATCCTCATTTGATCGTATTAATCTTCCACATCCTTGCTTTAACCTAAGTCCCATAGCAGGATAATCAATCGTTGATTTTTCGTCCAATCCTTTTCTTTTTACTTCATTTCTTTGTAACACCACCAAAGGATCAAGTGCTGGGAAAGGTAGCTGCCAAATGATTACCATGGTAAGTGAGTCTCCTGGTACATCAATTCCTTCCCAGAAATCTGAACCAACTAAAACAGTAGCTTCCTCTTCCTTAAATGTTCGAATCAAGTATCCTCTCTCAGCAGTATCCTCCCATAAGATTGGAAAAGGCATTGGATATTGCTCTAATCCTTTTCTTAATCTTCTAACTTCCTCTAAGGAATTTGTAAGTACAAGTGCACGTCCTTTGTTCATTAATAAAAGATTTGCTAGGTTCTCTATTGATTTAATTTGTTTTTTTTGTAATTCTGTTGTTGAAGGGTCTGATATATATATTTCCATTTGCTCTTCCATTAGAAATGAGTTTGATGTCGTTGAAACTGATGGATTTTTTATTCCTAAGGTACGTATTAAGTAACTAAAATCTCCATCATTACTTAATGTTGCTGAAGTAAGTATGCTTGGTAATTGTTTTTGAAACAAATAGTTTCTTAAATCCTCATCAACATTCTTTGGTACAACATAAAAGCTTTCACCTCTACGATCTACCCATGATATCGTATCCTCCCCTTTATATTTACAATACTTGTGTAT
>JAFAEB010000375.1 GCA_023424235.1 Bacillota bacterium | reverse complement strand
AATAAAAAAAGCCCTTCATCCACAAGGGACCGAAAGACCTCGGCGGTACCACCCTAATTAACTGTAATTACAGTTCTCTTTTACCCCGTTAACGCCGGTTTTACGCTGTATTTTCATACAGTGCTCCAAGGTAGGTTCTATAATAAAGTCATAAGAATTTCGCACCAAGCATTCTCTCTCTGGGATGACACTAACTATATACTATTCCTTTTCAACGCCTATATGGATGATTTTATTCTACCCTTCTTATTTTGTCAATAAGAATTATCTTTTGTACCTTATTCTATGAACTCTTGTGCGTGATCTTTTATCTTATTCTATAAATTCTCAGGAATTACTTTGTACTTATAAACACTCGGGAATTATTATTTATCTCTTTAATAGGAACTATAATGAATTATCTTTATCTTTATCTTATTCTATAAATTCTCAGGAATTACTTTGTACTTATTAAACACTCAGGAATAATTATTTATCTTTTATAGGAACTTTAATGAATGATCTCTATCTAATACTATAAACTTTTTCGTACAATCTCTTTAAATTATTATAGTTATAATTTACTCTTTAATTACCTCTTCATCTTTCACCGATTTCTCATAATTTAGTCTGCTAGAGGCTTCTTTTACAATGGTTACAATAATTATCATACCTAAAGGACCAAGAAAGAATCCAGTAAACCCAAATAATTGTAATCCTGCATAGATAGACATTAAGGTAAACACAGGTTTAATTCCAATTCGGTTCCCTAATAACTTAGGTTCTAAGAATTGCCTTACAATCTGACATATTAGATAAAGTGTTAGTAAAACAGCTGCTGAGTAAATATCTTGATTTACAAAGGATATAATACTCCAAGGAACAAGGATTAATCCACTACCAAGAATTGGGAAGGCATCAAAGATACCAATTCCAATTCCTATTAACAAAGCATATTTGTTACCTATAAGCATAAGACCTAAAAAGCAGATTAGAGAGATAATACACATTAGTATCGTTTGTGTTTTTAGATACGCAATACCAGTCTCTGATAACTTACCTGTAATAAGATGAATATCAGGATAAAAGCAATTGCTTTTAAAGCTTTCTTTGTATTTTTCTTCATCTTTGAGTAATAATAAGCATGATACAATAATAATTAACAATATACCTGTTAATCCAATAATACCAATGGCAAGATGTAGGCTCTTTGCTGTAACACTTGGGATTACTCTCGTTCTTACAATAATGATTACATTATCGATTTGATTGTCTACAACTTCTCTCATAGTACCAGATTCAATGCCAAATAACTTATCAAAGCTTTTACAAAAGGTATCAACTTTACTAGCTAATATATTTAAATAGATTGGCATATTTTTAAGTAATGTGACAATCTGACTGAATAATAATTTACTCAAATAGCTAAAGATAAAGGTTAAAATACCACCCACCAATGCTAAGGACATAATGGAGGATACCATCCTTGGAAACCTTAACTTTCCACTTAAAAATTTAACGACAGGAAAAAGAATCCAAGCTATAAAATACGCAAAGATAAAAGGAGTAAAAAGTGGAAGTAAAAACCGAAAACCAATATAAACCCCAACAACTGCCACGCAGATTATGCTTAATAATTTTGTCTTTTTAGTAAGTAGCATATCTTTTCCTCCTTTATATATAAATTAAAAAAGTCTTATATATCAACTAAACTAAGTTAACTTAATTTAAGCTTCTATATAAGACATTATAATTGTTTGTAGAAAAAGATATTATATGTTAGGTGATTACTTCATGGTTTTCAAATGAATGGTTATACTATATAAATATTAACTATTCAATTTTACCAACACATAGGGTACATTATTCTTAATTGCTTGTTTTACCTCATCAAGTCCTTGAAGTAACAACAAGGATTCATCTTCTTTTTTTATAATAATATGGTCACCTATATAATAATTACTTGTTATATTCGTAACACTTTTTATGGTAGTTTTGTCATCCTTAACTATATTATCCTGTAAAATATCAAACTCAGATATTTCATTTTCAGATAAACGCTTTGGGGAAATCAAAACTTTTTGATAATGAAAATCTTTAAAATCACCTTCAAAGGAAGCTAGTCCATCATAAAAATTCTTAGCTTCTTCCATAATAATTGCAGCAATCACTTCAGGTGTAGAATAAGTACTATCAATTACTAAATTGTAATTAGAATAATTAAAATATTCTACATTATACATATCCTTGTATCTTCTATCTTCTGTTTGAGCACGTTCCTTAAGTAATGCTTTTGCTTCATCAAGGCTCTTATAAGTTTCTTCTTTTCCTCTATTGTCGTTAATGACACGATTAGCAGCTACATCTAAGCTTACTTGTAAAAAAACCTTAAAGGATTGTTCAACAAAATTCCAAGCTAATCTAGAGTCAAATATAATCTTCTTACCCTTATTCTCTCTTGAGATACGGGCAGTGGTATCATCAATCATAGTATCATACTTTGGATCACTACACATAAGCTTATTCATCTCAAGCGTTGTAAGATTCATCTCTCTTGCAAGTTCTCTTTGAACTTTACCAGTGGAGTAAATTGAGAATCCATACTTATCTTCTAATATTTTGCAAATAGTAGATTTGCCACTACCTAAATTACCCGTAATTGTAATATGCATTTTAACCTCCTAAGTATATTACCATCTATCGTTCTATTTACTGTATTTATAATATGTTTTTGATTTATTGGTAAAAAAATAACAATGTGCATAAATAATACTCATTATTATACCACTCTATTTCAAGTAGGTAAAGACTACTTTTCTACCTTTTTATCTCTCTAATAGTAGAATGAGTATAAAAAATAAAGCTTGGTCCTTTACAAATGGATACCAAGCTTTTTATCGCTCTAGTCTTTTTATGCTTAAAGTTAGTATCTTTAGGAATACATTACGTAATAGGATTTGGATGGTAGCACCTTAGATATACCATATTCTGTATGACTTAAAACCTTTTCCTCATCAACTTGATTAAAGCATGCATAAATCCATCTCCCTTTGTGACTACGAATAATAATCAATAAACCTGCTATCTCTAAGACTTTAATATCACCATAAATTAATATTTCTTTATTCTTACGAAATTTTAATGCTTCCTTATAGAATTGATGGAACTCATTATTGATATAATCCCATCTAAAATATCTTCTATTATCTGGATCCATCTCACCAGGCATGCCAATTTCATCACCGTAGTAGATGCAAGGCACCCCTGGCAACATTAACATCATAAGTAAGGCCATCTTTACACATTTTACATCATTGTTAAGTTCCGTTGTAAGTCGTATCGTGTCATGTGTCCCAATATTGTTAAGGTTGTTATAGAGTACATGGGGAGGATAATTTTCCACATAATGAGTGAGCTGTATAGCAGTCTGTAAAGCACTAGCTTCCTGGCGAAGGAACTTAAGAATACTTTGACGGAAAGGATAATTCATTACACCATGCAAATAACTACCTATTGTATAGCAACGCCTAATTCCGTAAGCTATTTTATTCGTAGGATCTTCCCATACCTCTCCTATCAGTACTTGGTCCTTTGATAAATAGGAACGAATCTTAGCAATAAATTCATCCTCTAATTCATCTGCAACATCCAGTCGCCACCCACCGATTCCATAAGAAGACCATTTTGCTACTACCTCTAGCAAAAAGTTTTGTAGGTCATCATTTTTACTATTAAAGCGAGGTAAATCAGCGATACCCCACCATGAATCATATTGGCCATCCTCCTTAAAGTTGAACCAATTACGATATTTACTGTTCAAATCACCATAAGCACCACCACCGTAGCGTTTATAACGGTCAAAATAAAGGCTATCTGCACCACAGTGATTAAATACTCCGTCTAAAATTATTTTTATGCCACGTTCATTTGCTTTTTCTATTAAAGCTTTAAACGCTTCTTCCCCACCAATCATTGGATCAATGGTAAGATAATCCCTTGTGTCATACCTATGGTTACTTCTGGAGCAAAAAATAGGACTTAAATATAGAATCGTAATCCCTAGTTCTTGTAAATAAGGAAGTTTCTCAATGATACCCCACAAATCACCACCATAAAAATCCCAACGGAGAATATCTCCCTTCTCGTCTTTTATATACATTGGTAAATCCGTTTTTCTACCATAGATAAAGCTATTCTCTTTCGCACATACAATACCATTCGAACCAGTATGAAAACGATCCACAAAAATATGATAGGCTATTCCCATTCGGTACCATAAAGGAGCAAAGTCATCATAGTTATAAACCGTAATCTGATAGTTAAACACTGAGCTAGAAGAGGATATAATCTGTCCTCTTCCTCCTAGCTCAGCTTCATTATTTCCATATAGAATTATTTCATCTCTAGCAGTAAGCACACTAAAATGATAGTAATAAAGGTAGGCTTCCTTCATAATAACATGAGTCTCAAACCCATTCATTACAGCTTTCATCTCCATCGACTCATAAGTCCCATAATCCCGATGAATATTAAGCCATGCTTTTTTTACACCATAGGTTTCTAGATAAAAGCGTACGGAAGTATCTTTTTTTACGGCACCAAAAGGCATTCTATATCTTTCATCCCAAGAATCGTGTATAATATTTAAATTATCCATTTAAAGATTCATCCTTCTTTGATTTTTTACTCTTGTTTACTTCATCTTTATATGGAACATTCCAGATTTCATCCGCATAACGGCGTATGGTATCGTCTGCCCAAAAAGCACCTGATTTAGCTATATTAATTAAAGAGGAACGAAGCCAAGAACCTTTATCCTGATAACGCTCATCAGCTAACGCCTGTGCTTCAATATAGCTTCTTAAATCTGCTAAAACAAAATATTCATCATTGTAACGGATTAGAGAATCAAAAATATTATTTCCCACTCCTTTAATATGAGGAATTGTACCATCTATTAATGTATTTATAATGCGACGTATTCTATCATCATTATCATAAATAGCCTTAGCGCTATAAGAACCATTACGATAATATTCCTTAACTTCATGCTCTCTTAATCCAAAAACAAACATATTATCATCACCAACATATTCATGTATCTCAACATTGGCACCATCCATTGTAGCCATAGTAAGAGCACCATTGGCCATAAGTTTCATATTACTAGTACCACTTGCTTCTTTTCCAGCTAATGATATCTGCTCACTAATATCTGCAGCGGGAATAATAAGTTCTGCTAACGATACACCATAATTTTCTATGAAAATAACCTTCATTAAATCCCCTACATCAGGATCATGATTCACAAGAGATGCTACTTCATTCATTAACTTAATAATATCTTTCGCATAATGATAACTTGGAGCTGCTTTCGCACCAAAAATAAATACACGGGCTTGTAATTTAATATCTGGATTATCTTTGATTCTAAGATATCTGTCAATAATATGAAACACATTAAGTAGTTGACGCTTATAGGCATGTAAACGTTTGATCTGTACATCAAATAAAGCGTCTTTAGAAAGGGAAATACCATATTTATTATATACATAAGATGCAAAACGCATTTTATTCTTTCTCTTTACTTCATCCAAACGATTTAAGAATTCTCTATCGTCTTTGTATTTTAAAATCTCTTCTAGGAAGCGACCTTCCTTTTTCCATTTCACACCGATCGTATCATCAATTAACTTCGTTAATTCTTCGTTGGCTAAAAATACCCACCTTCTTTGAGTTATACCATTGGTTTTATTATTAAACTTCTCTGGTGATAAGATATAAAAGTCATGTAAGGTACTATCCTTTAAAATATCCGAATGTAGCTTTGCAACACCATTAATGGAATGGCTGGCTAAAATAGCAAGATTGGCCATCTTTATCATGCCATGTTCAATGACGCTCGTACTATACGCTATTCTTTCCCCATGAGAAATAATTACCGAAAGGAGATGACGACGATTAATTTCTAGAATAAGCTCATAAATACGTGGAAGTAAATTCTGTAGCATGGACTCAGGCCAACGTTCCATAGCCTCCTGTAAAATAGTGTGATTTGTATAACTAACTGTCTTAGTGGTGGTCTTCCATGCTTCATCCCATGATAAACCCTCTTCATCCATTAAAATACGCATCATTTCAGGTATTACAAGAGCTGGATGGGTATCATTAATATGAATCCCTATATAGCTTGAAAAATGGCTCCATGGAAGCCCAAAACGTTTGTAGCTAGTAAGAATACTCTGTACACCGGCTGAGGAGAAAAAGTATTCTTGTTGTAGTCTTAATAATTGACCTTCATAATTAGAATCATCCGGATATAAAACCTGAGTAATACGATTTACTGCCTCCCGCTCTTCATAGCTTCTAAAGTAAAGTTCTTCTCCTTCCGGTATTTCTGCTGACCATAGACGCAAATTGTTAATGGTATTATTCTCATACCCTATTTGAGGAATATCATAGGGTACTGCAAGGATATCCTTGGTATTGGAATAACGAATACGAATTTTACCTTCCCTATCTATTTCATGGTGTATTTGACCTCCAAAGCGCACCTTTACAGCTCTGTTAATTTTTCTTACTTCCCATACATTTCCGTTCTTTAACCAATTATCAGGAAGTTCAATTTGATAGCCATCCATAAACTTTTGCTTAAATAATCCATAGTGATAACGAATACCATTACCATGTCCTGCTAGCCCAATAGAGGCCATAGAATCTAAAAAGCAAGAGGCAAGGCGGCCTAAACCACCATTGCCTAATGCAGGATCTACTTCAGCTTCACATATCTTGGTAAAATCTAAATTTAATGATTCAATACCTTTACACACTTCTTCTAATATCCCAAGATTCAAAAGATTATTTCTTAGCATACGCCCTGGTAAAAATTCTATGGAAAAGTAATAAATCTGCTTCTCCTTTTTAGAAAGATACCTTTTATTCGTATCCTTCCATTTAGGTGCATAATAAGCACGAAGCCACTCACCAAGAGCCATATACTGTTGAAGTGGTGTACTTTCTTCTATTGAGAAAGCAAATATGTCTTGAAACTTTTGTATATAACTTTCCTTAAACTCTTCTGTAAACATATGTTTTAACTCCTATTCCTTTAAAAGCTTTTGATATAGATCATCATAAAGAGATACCGACGTGTTCCAAGTAAAATCAAGCTTCATTCCATTTAAAACCAAATTTACCCATTGTTTTGGATTATCATTATAGACTTTTAGTGCGAGGTCAAGAACTTGAATCATAGCATCTGTTTTAAAATCGTAGAAACTAAATCCAGTGCCTTCCTTAGTAATCGGATTATAAGGAATTACCGTATCCTTTAAACCTCCTGTTTCATGAACTAAAGGTATCGAGCCGTAACAAAAGGCCATCATCTGGGATAGTCCGCAAGGTTCAAAAGCAGACGGCATTAAAAACAAATCACTAGCTGCATATATATTTTGTGCTAGGGAGAGGTCAAAATCAATGATTGCACTGATTTTATCTGGATACATCTTAGCTGCTTCTTTTAAGGCTTTCTCATACACTTCATCACCTGTTCCAAGGACTACAAGCTGAACTTTTCTATTCATCATCTCATGAATTCCATCAATTACTAGAGAGATCCCTTTTTGGTCTGTTAAACGTGTTACCATGCCCAATAGTGGAATATCTTCATCCACAGTAAGACCTAATCTCTCTTGAAGGGCTATTTTATTTTTTACCTTTAAATGAATGGATTCTAAGTCATAATTATAAGCAATTAAGGGATCTTTGGCTGGATTATTCATATCCCTATCAATACCGTTAATTATTCCACTTATTTTCCACTTATTATACCTTAATACATCGTCCAAGCCTTCCCCAAACTCAGCTGTCTGGATTTCATTGGCGTAAGTTGGACTTACTGTTGTTACCCTATCCGAATAATTAATACCACCTTTTAGGAAGTTAACACGGTTGTAGTATTCTACACCATCAACTTTGAAACAATCATATCCTATTCCAAATACACTCTCTAGTATAACTGGATCATAAATTCCTTGAAATCGAAGATTGTGAATGGTAATCACTTTACGGATATGACGATACGCATTAATCCAATGATATTTATGAACTAGAAGTACAGGTATCATGGCTGCATGCCAATCATGGACATGTATGATATCCGGAATAAATGCTAATTTCTCCATAACTTCACAAACAGCCATCTGATAAAATCCAAATCGTTCTCCATCATCCCAATATCCATAGCATTGTTCACGGAAGAAATAAGACTTATTATCGATAAAATAATAAGTTACTTCATCTAGTTCCAACTGTTTTACTCCACAATATGCCGTTTTCCACCCTATGTTTAACTGAAAATATAAAACATCTTCTAGTTTATCTTTGTATTTGTCTGGCATACTTTTGTAAAAGGGAAGTATAACACGAACATCATACCCTTTTTCTCGCAGGGCTTTCGGCAACGCACCCACCACATCCCCTAACCCTCCGGTTTTAAAAAACGGAGCGGATTCGGCTGCTGCAAACAAAACTCTCATGGTGTCCATCCTTTCGTAACATGAGTATTTTTAGGAACCACCAAAATTAGATCTTTTGATCCATTTAAGCAAACCCCTTCATCGACTGTTACTCCTTTATCTAAAATTACATAATTAAGCTTAACTCCTTCACCTATTTTACCTCCTGATAGGATAATGGAATTCTCAATCACTGCATCTTTTCCAATTACTACATTGCGGAATAAAAGAGAATGATATACATTTCCATATATTTCGCAACCTGTTGCACATTGAGCATCCAATACTTCACTGTCTTTGCTATAGAAGGTAGGAGCACCGTTATTGGTACGGGTAATTACAGGTTTACTACTGTGGAACAGCGCATTAAAATGCTTTTCCTCAAGCATCTCCATATTGTGCTTATAATATGTCCAAACGGAGTCAATTCCTGCTAGATAACCTGTATATTCAAAGGCATTGGTATGATATATAGGCAAATAGCTCGTTAGTATTTCACCGATATCGTTATATATACCATCTTGAATGGCACGATTAAGAATTTCATTCATCGTATCCACTTTAAGTATGTAAATTTCTGTACTAATAGCTATTTTTTTATCTTCTAGGGTAGCTTCTTTTATATTTGTAACTTCCCCTCTTTCATTGATATCAAGAACTTTTAAATGCGGCTTATTAAATACCTGATCCGAGGAAATATTCTGATAAACAACGGTTATATCTGCTGGATTTGAATAATGATGATGAATCACTGCATCAATATCAATATTTAATACAAACTCTCCACTCATAACAACTACATACTCTGCTCTTGATCTTTCCATAAAGATTCGGTGATCAGAATAGTAGTACTTGGTCTGATTATTCTCTAGGTAATAGCGGTGTTTAAAACGCTGTTGTGAGAAAGTAAAGATCCCCCCAGTAATAGCAGAATCCATATCCCATTCGCGGGCACTACGAATATGGTCATATATAGAACGTCCACTGTTTTCAATAAATAAAGCCACAGAATCAATTCCTGAATGGCTAATACTAGAGAGCATAAAATCTATAACGCAATAACGGCCTCCAAAAGGCAATGCTGCTACCGGTCTATGATTAATAAGAGGCTTTAACTCCTCATAATTTTTATTTAGGTTTAGTATTGCGCAAATTTTATGCTTCTTCATCTTTTAATCCTCCTATCACTTCAGAATACCCAATAACCTCAATTGCATCAGGAGTTCCAATTACCTTCGCATTATCTACAATATATGCATTTTCTCCAATAATTGCATAAGAAACCTCAACATTCTTACCAATTGTCGTACCTGCCATGATAACGGAATGACTTATTTTACTTCCTTCTCCTACCTTAACATCTTTTGAAAGAATCGAGTGATAAACTTCTCCAGCAACATAGCATCCATCCACAAGCATGGAGTAATTCACCACTGCTTTATTGGTAATAAACTGAGGTGGAAGTGCCATTGATTTTGTGTATATCCTCCACAACTGATCTCGAATATTAAGTTCATGATTTGGGTTAATAAAATCCATATTCGCTTCCCATAAGCTCTCAATGGTGCCTACATCCTTCCAATAATCATGGAAAGAATAAGCAAAAATATTCTCACCATTTTTTAAGAAGGCAGGAATTACATGCTTACCAAAATCCTCTAAATGCCGGGTTTTAGCTTGATCCTCTACCAGATATTTACGAAGTATGGACCAATTAAATATATAAATTCCCATAGACGCTAAATTATTCTTAGGTTTTTTCGGTTTTTCTTCAAACTCAGTTACTCTCATAGTTGCATCCGTATTCATTATGCCAAAACGTGATGCCTCTTCCATAGGAACAGGAATAACAGCTACCGTTAAGGCAGGATCGTGTTCTTTATGGAACATAAGCATTTCCATATAGTCCATCTTATAGATGTGATCTCCTGATAAGATTAATACATACTCAGGATCTTGTGAATCAATATACCCAAGGTTTTGGTATATGGCATTCGCTGTTCCTCGAAACCACTTTTCTCCATCCGCACTTGAATAAGGCTGTAAGATTTTAACTCCTGAATTGCGACGGTCAAGGCCCCAGGCTGCTCCATTTCCTATATGGTCATTAAGCTCTAAAGGTTGGTATTGCGTTACCACACCTACATTATAGATACCTGAGTTTGTACAATTACTTAAAGCAAAGTCAATAATACGGTATCTCCCTCCAAATGGTACTGCGGGTTTCGCTGTTTCACGAGTTAGCTTGCCGAGTCGGCTTCCTTGCCCGCCGGCGAGAATCATTGCTACTATTTCTGTTTTCATGCTCCTACTTTCCTTCCTTTTGATATATACGCTTAGGTTTTATAACTACCACACTCATTGCGGGTACAATAAGTTTTATGCTGTGCTCTTTTTCGTGGGCCGGTTCTCTACTGGTTTTAAGCAATGGGTGAGCTATCTCCCATGCTCCACCATATTCTTTCATCTCAGAATTAAGAATCACTTCATAACTTCCTCTGTAAGGCATGCCAACCGTATAGTTCTGATACTCTGTTGGAGCAAAATTATATATAAAAATTAAAATATCTCTAGGGTTATTACCCTGTCTATAAAAAATCAAGATTGGAGCCTTCGCCTCTATTACGCTAATTCCATGCTTATTATGGTCTAATTGATACAGTGCTTTGTGATTTAAATAAATATGGTTTAAACTACGGATATAGTGCCTGTATTCCTTGTTGTATGGATAGTCTAGTACCTTCCAC
>JAFAEB010000329.1 GCA_023424235.1 Bacillota bacterium | reverse complement strand
TCTTCGAACAGTTCCATCTGGTACATTTAGTTGACTTGCAATCTCAACTAACTTCATACCTTGCTTATATAATTCGTACGCTTTTTGCACTCTTTCGTCTGGTGCTCTTGCCAATCGTGTTCACCCCCATTCGTCGTTTTGTTGTATGAAAAAAGCACCCATAAGGATGCCTTTAAATTGTTCTATAAGATTCTGAAACTGGTACAATATCCATATTTCCATCATACATTTGAAATATTGAGATATTATCAACTGGTAATTTTTCTTGTAATATTTGATAATGTCTAACACCGAAATTCATAATAGATTTACCAGCTTTATAATCAAACACATAGTAAAGTTCATCATTTTCGGTTTCAAAAACTAATACATTATGAACACACAAAATATTATCTATCATTAAAATAAGTGGGAACTCAATTAACTTTTTATCCTTTGCTATATCAATATCTTGCCAATCCACATACATAAATTTACTCTCAAATCTTTTTATATATAATATGTTTGTCTGAGATATATATGCATAATAAAGCACCTAGTGAGAGATGCTTTAAATTAATTAATTTCTTTTTGAATATTAATTAAAGACTTTACTAAATTATCAAATTGCTGTTTCGGTACATAACCTGCTTTAATTACTATATTCATGTCATTCTCTTTATCGTGTTCTGTAATTTCGATATTTACACCATGTTTATCTGGTTTAAATACAATGCCTAATTCTTGACCAATTAAATGTTGACTTTCAACTATCATGCTTACACCCCCTCCCCACATTTTACAATACTACATATTTACATTTTTCTCAATAACATTATTTCGCATAATTATGACAATACTTCATTTGACTTAATAATTTTGTTGTATGGAAAAAGCCCATAACCGAAGTTATGAGCTTTTACTAAATAAGAAATAAAACAATATAAAAAAATGGCCAATGTATTATTTATTTGCTATGGTGCAAGTCCTTAGTGGTATTTCTACCACCTTGGACTTGGTTGAGTTTATCGACTCAACCCGATTACGATTTTTATCTTATATCCTAATATCTTTAGAGTAAAAGAAAGATTCACAATCGGCACCTCCTTGCTATACAATTTTGTAGAAAATATATCATAATCGTGTTCAAAATTCAATGGTAATATTTACTGTATGTATATTCAGTAATTAAAAGACCAATAAACACTAGAAATTGGTTAGTTTAAATTCTTTATTATCGATATAATTCTTTCTCTTTCTTCATGTTCATATTATTTTATTACTTTTTTATCTTTTCTTACTCTATATCTATTTTGTTTTGTTGTAATAAAAAAGCACCCTTTCGGATGCTTATTACATTTATTGTATTAATTTATTATACCATTTACCCATTCTTTAAAATCTTTCAAAATATCTTCTTTATTTCCCACATAAGTTCTCAAGTCTACAACGTTATTCCACAACTCCTGTGCTCGATTGCAAGTGTCATTGTATAACTTTAAATAAATATCCTTTTTATAATTATCTACATCTTTTTTTTGATGAATAAAACTCTTCTAATTTATAAAGTTTTTCAACCTCTTTTGTATCTTTTTTTATTTTCTCATTCATATTATCAATTTCATTTTGAAGATCATTCATTATTTCATCATAAATTTCTCTATTATCCATTCTTATCTGCTCCCTTTATAAGTTCTATAGATTTTGCTATATTTATTTTTTACGTTTGAAAACATTGATTAATTCTTTAATTGATTGTATAACTTTTACAACGCTTTCGCTAAATCCAAAGGATGCAAATATAGTAATAATAAACATTAATATGCTAATTTCTTTTGGGCTAACCGTTTTATATAGATTATAAATAAAGTATAAAACCATTCCATAGAAGCTTGCTTTAGTAAAATGAAATAATCCTTTACCCATATCTGAATCACTAATAATAATGGCTAAACACCTTATAACGCATAGAATTAATGCCATTCCTATTATTGCAGGTATGAATCCTCCGCTCATCCCTATTGTATCAATAGCTTCTTCAAAACTAATCGCTAATAACATTAAACCTATCCCCCTTTTTATTTTTAGAATATTTTAACATATATTTCTACATAATTCAACATTTAATTGTTTGGGCTGAAAAGAAGGACGTTAACTATATTTAATTTATTGTATTTAAAAAACACCCCGAAGGATGCTTTTATTAGGTAATTATTTTATTTACTTACAATTTTATTATATATCTCAATTGTCTCCTTTACATGCATTTCAACATCATCCAGTGGAATTCCTGCCATATTATGCTCTCTACAGTATTTTACTGTTTCTAGTAACTCTTTCTCTTTTCTAATAATCTCTTCACATAACTGTATATATCCTTCGGATTGATATAAGTTTTGCTTTACGTATCTTATTCCGTGAACACTTGGTGTAACTTCATTTAGATATGCAATTAAAATTTTATTACCCGCACCTCTTGCTGCTCTTAACCCATTAATAAGCCCTTCTTTGTCGAGTTTGTCTAACGCAATGTTAAATTCATCTTTATTTAACTGTAGCTTACTCCATGTTACATTAGCATCCATATTGGGTATATCTTTTTGATATTCATCATAAATAGCTAATAAAACTTTATCTTTTACAGACATATACTCACCCCCTCCCCATATTTTACAATACCACATATTTACATCTTGTACAATAAAAACCACTCTATCTCTTTAGTATTTTTACTATTGAAATAGAGTGGTTTAACTGGGTAATATAAATCATTTCAAGGAGTGTATATCTTGGGGTGATATCCTATACTAAGACTATACCACACTTTTACCGAACTTAACGAACTGACTTTCTAAGAATCTGTTTATCTCCATTCTAACACTATCTGCAGTACATGGTCTTGATGGTCTACTCATTTTATTAGCTATTTGTATATAGTTTAGTTCATCGATAAAACGGAATGTTAATAATCTTCTCATTCTTGCATCATCTATGCTTTGTATGTATTCCTCTACCTTATTGGTTAATTCTAATAACTCCATTTCCATATCTTCCAATATGGCAGCCCTTGCACTCAATGCGGTTTTTTTTCTTGTGTACTCTGGGTAAGGAAAACCTTGTATCTTAAAAGTCTGTATGCCACCAGAACCACCCTTAACAGAATCAATTACACTTCCTTCTTGCTCAATCTTTGAAATATTGTCCTTTAAACTCTGTACCCTTTTTCTTATGTCTTTTATTTCTTCTTTTAAATCTGAATACTGAATTAATATATCTTTAGTTACTGCGTTGCTTTCCGTCAACCACTACCCCTCCTTTTTACGTGTAAGAACCATAAAATCATAATATGTAAAGCTCTCTGCGTGCCCATCTACATCACATGAAACTGTATATGGGTAATATGTTATTATCTTTGCCTTGAATCTTCTTACTATATCCCCTTTTATATTCCTTTCACGCATATTTACTACTTGTCCGACTTTGTAACGTTTTCTTATTTTGTCTCTTAGTTCACTAAATGTCATTTTGGCCTCCTAACAATTATTCCTGCAACGATATATACCTTCTCTTTTAAAGAAAGGTTCGTAATTAGTAACACCTAATCTCTTAAGATGCTTATTTCTCTGTTTAGGTGGAAGCTTCATTATGACATGTATATATGCATTCCATAGCTTTTTTAAATTCTCTATTAATTGCATTGCTGATTTTTTAAATCTATCAAATATTTCTATTAGAGCTTTTATAGTTCTTTCTGCATATAACTTCATTTCCTCTTGATTATTCATTCTCTGAACCTCCTAGACTATCAATATACTTCTGCGCCATTGCAGCTACTTGGATTAACTCTATGGCTCCATTTATTGCGAAATCTTTTAAGCACTCTATTTCGTAATCTGGATTATCGTTTAACTTGATTATTTCCCATGTACATTTGAGTTTTTCGCTAACCCAATATGTTGCATATTCTGCTTCTTCTATTTCCTCTTTTATTACTGCATATCCTTCATGTGCTGAATGAAACATAGGAAACTTCTTATTCGCACTCTCTAACTCTTTATGTACTAGATTTATTACATCTTCTCTTACTGCATCCATTCTAATCACCCCAATCTAGCCTTTGGCCACAATTATAACAGTATTTCTGTGTCAGAAAATGTATAGCCGAACATGAAGGGCAAACCCCTGTTACTTCTATGCAGCCACTAATGGTTTCCTTTGGTTTCTTTGGTATCTGCTTTTCTAAGGCTATATTAATATCATCTTTATACTCAACTATGCTAAAAGCACTAAGAACTAGTGATAATTCTGTTTGATGACCTTTCATATGTCGAAAGAATTCATCTGGAT
>JAFAEB010000313.1 GCA_023424235.1 Bacillota bacterium | reverse complement strand
CTTTAAGACAGGAATTTTCATATATACCGCCGGAAATTCCACGCTTTGAAAACCGAGGTAAAGGCTTAAAAAGCGGTAGTGTCAGCAGTGATATTATGGTTCTGATGTATACAATGCAGGCAATGCTTGGTCACGGTGATGATGATTATGTTAAGCCGTTTAGCGAAATATCCCTTGATGCCTTTTGTAGTTTGCTTACAATTAATTCACTTACAGATATAACGAATATCCGCCTAAGTAAAGGAATGGGCTATCCCTACATAGAATTAAATACGTATTTTCCTTGTTCATATCATTTAACAACCCTTGCATATACCAAATCATGGCGGTCACCAAAACGTATCAAGGTGTTAGCAAATGCACTTAACCAATTGAATGAAATTATGAGTTTTGATAATTCTTTATCAGTTAAAGCAGGCAGTAAATATTATGGTGCAGGTTGGGCTTTTGTTCGTCCATTAAAGCCATTTACGGCAGATAGTAATGAAACGGTTATGTATCGCCGCCCATTAACTGAAATCGCCATGCTGGGAGTTGGTGAGAGCGTGAAAATTATATCCGATTCTGTAATAAATGTGCAAAGAGAACTAGAAGCAGACGGAATATTACGAGTGCCGAAGAATGCTAGAAAGATAGAATATCCAAGCGCATATGTAGACGTGAGATTAGAATCAGATATGAAACGTAAATATGCTCTGGAATGTGACTTGACCTTTTGGGCAGTTCAATTTCTAAATTATTGTGGAATCAATGAAATAATGTAATCTGGAGGAAGAGGATAATAATGATAGAAAAGACATTTGGACAAAAAGAACCAACTAAACATTATACTGAACGTGTTGGGGCATATGGTGTTGGATTTGATAATAGTGGTAAAATACCAGTAATAATGACACATCTTTACAATGGCAAAGAAGGATATTTTTTACTTGGAGGAGGAATTGATAATGATGAAACACATAGCAAATGTATAGAACGAGAATGTTTGGAAGAAGCAGGGCTTAAAGTTACTCCACTAAACTTTGTTTGTAAGGGAGATTACTATCATTACATTGAGCAAACTAAAACCTTTTTTCATGGAATAGGTTATTTTTATTATATGCAAATCGATAAAGTTGTAGCTAGTCCAACTGAACCCGACAGTCATCTTGTTTGGCTAACTATTGATGAAGTTAAAGAAAAACTACTTTTACCACATCAAATTTGGGCAGTTGATGAAATACATAAAGCATTTGTAAAAAAAGAATCATCTAATTTAATTAATTCAGAAAATAAGAAGTGATGTTAAAATGGCTTATGCAATAAATATCTTTGAAAAGAGGGGAATTATGACCGCATATGAAATTATGATTACAACGAATCATTATCTAATTAAAGGAGAACAACTTACTGAGAATCAAAAAGCGAATATTGTAAATCAGCTTTTATCATTTAACAACACAGCTGATCACATACAGAAGATTTATGATGGCGTTAAGCTTTCTAATAATATTATTGATAATGGACGTAAACTATACCCTATCTTTTTTATCCCACCATATAATGAAGGAAAGAAACTTAAGACAATATTTAATCAGACTCCTAAAACGCAAATTCTTTCTGCTAATATGTACGAGCTTGAGATATTAAGGTTATTGTATCTGTTTGCTCCTGAAAATCCATATGTAAAGTTTATGGTAGATGAAACATTGAGTAGACTTAAATCTACCTGCTTTGGATATCAAGATGATGGGATTGGTGAATGTTTTGATGCTTCCTTGGTGGTCCTAAGATTTATTAGTACAGTTGCTAGAGGTGAGATTGACTGGATAAAAAACAGAATTGATAACTACAACAATCATGTGAATGAGAAAAAGCGACCTTGGTTTTCGAGAGGGCACTGAAAAAGTGCCCTCAAAAAAAGTTCTCAAAAAAAGCATTATAAATCTTGGAAATCCAAGCATTTATAGTGCTTTTTTGGTATAATATATATATCAATTATAGGCGGTGATACCTTTATGTTAGAGCAGCAACAAAAACTAATTTTAAGTCCATATATAGATATTTATAATCTTGTGGTCCCAAAAGATAATCTTCTTCGAAGAATCAATGAACTTATTGATTTTAGTTTTGTATTTGAAGAATTAATAGATAAATATTGTTTAGATAACGGTCGTAATGCAATTAGCCCAATTAGGTTGTTCAAATACCTATTACTTAAGTCCATTTATGACTTATCGGATGTAGATATTGTAGAACGCTCTAAATACGACATGTCATTTAAATATTTTTTGGATATGGCTCCAGAGGAAGAGGTTATCAATCCAAGTTCACTTACTAAATTCCGCAAGTTAAGATTAAAAGATGTAAATCTTTTGGATATGCTAATAAATAAGACAGTTTCTATAGCATTGGAAAAAGGAATTATAAAATCCAAGTCCATTATTGTTGATGCAACACATACAAAGGCAAGATATAATCAGAAATCACCTCGCGAAATTTTACAAGATAAATCCAAGCAGCTAAGAAAAGTTATCTATCAGATTGATGATACTATGCGAAATAAATTTCCAACAAAAAATACAGAAGACAGTTTAGATAAAGAAATAGAATATTGCAAAGAATTAATACAGGTAATAAAGAAAAATGAAGAAATACAGCATTATCCTAAGGTGCAAGAAAAAATAAATTTACTAGAAGAAACTCTCCAAGATGACTTAGAACATTTAACTTCATCAAATGATACGGAAGCAAGAGTAGGACATAAAACAGCTGAAAGTTCATTCTTTGGATATAAAACGCATATAGCAATGACAGAGGAACGAATCATTACAGCGGCAACTATCACAACTGGAGAGAAAAGCGATGGAAAAGAATTAGAAATACTCTATGACAAAAGTAAAGAAACGGGAATGGAGATAGACACAATTATAGGTGATGCGGCATATTCGGAAAAAGGAAATATTGAACTTGCAGAAAAGGAAAATATAAAGCTTGTAGCAAAATTAAATCCAAGTGTTACCCAGGGCTTCAGAAAAAAAGAAGATGAATTTCATTATAATAAAGATGCTGGAATGTATGTTTGTAAAGCAGGTCACATGGCAATTCGAAAGGCACGTCAGGGAAAGAAAAATGCAAGTGGTAATCAGCAAGACTGCTATTACTTTGATGTGGAGAAATGCATAAATTGTCCACTTAAAGATGGTTGCTACAAAGAAGGAGCTAAGACAAAAACATATTCTGTTA
Source organism: Bacillota bacterium (assembly GCA_023424235.1). Classification (GTDB taxonomy): domain Bacteria; phylum Bacillota; class Clostridia; order Lachnospirales; family Lachnospiraceae; genus Anaerocolumna. The sequence goes on along the minus strand of JAFAEB010000313.1, from coordinate 4,702 downwards.
CAATTAAAAGTAATATTCATAAATCTCAAATAGAGTTTCAAGAAAGTGAATATTTTAAAAGCAAGGCAAAAGAACGGTATAAAATTGAAGCGAAAAATAGTGAATTAAAACACAGACATGGTTATGATGTTGCATCATCATCAGGTCTTATTGGTATGGAAATGCAAGGGGCGATGGCGTTATTTACAGTTAATTTGAAACGGATTTTAAAATTATTGGATGATTATAAAGAATGAAATAATCCTCTGCAAACAAAAATAGACTCCAAATCATAAACAAATTGAATTTGGAATCTATTTATTTGTTTGCTCAGAGATATCATACTGAAATACTAAAGTTTTTCAGTGCCCTTGTTTTCGAGTTGGTATTTTTGGCTTTGTCTTTCTGAAATGCCTTTTGACATAGCTAAGGATGAATTAGAAAAGTATAAAGAAGTGATGCTAAACTGGCTATGCAATAAAAGCTGTGTTATGAATAGTGAGCATGACAAAACGATTCATCCAGTTATTATATCTATGCTTAGAAATATAATATCAATATACCCTGAGTATACATATATTAAGGAACGCAAGCCTTATGTAAGTGATAAAGATGGGAGATTACACTTTAATATGGATCTTTTTGCTTAGATTATCACAATGTATATACAAGGGGAATTCCAATTTGTAACGCTTATTTGATAAATGAGTTAATTTGGATGGGAGAGGAAGTTATGAATTATGAAGAAATAAAATATAAATTAAAAAGTGTTTATTTTATCAACGGTACTGCGTATGCTGGAAAATCAACTCTTGTAAAAATGATATCAGATAGATTAGGACTTTATTTTTGTGGTGAAAATTACAATCTTGACAAAGTTCTAACCAAAGTAAGACCTAATGAATTTCCTAATTTATGTTATTTCAAGACAATGAAAAGTTGGGATGAATTTGTATCTAGAACACCAGAAGAATATGATGAGTGAGCGATACGATGGGAGATTACATTTTAATCTAGATAATATAGACCAGGGGGAAATATGAGTATAGTGTTTGAACAATGCCCAGTTTTAGAAAGTAAGAGATTTTTACTTCGTTTAGTTTCAAAAGAGGATACAAAAGATTTATTAAAGGTTTACAGCGACAAAAATGCATTGCCGTTTTTTAATAGTGACAATTGTAATGGCAATATTTTTTATTATCAAACAGAAGATAAAATGTTAGATCTAATTAATTTCTGGTTATGGGAATATGAATGCAAGCGTTATGTTCGTTTTGCAATTATAGATAAAGAAATGAATCAAGTAATTGGGACAATTGAAGTGTTTAAGCGAATATCGAATGATGAATTTAATGAATCAGGAATACTGAGAGTTGATGTTAGAAGTGATTATGAGAAAAATGATATCTTATATAAAATTATGACTTTAATAACGGAAGCAGCCTTTAAACTTTTTAATTTTGAGAGGATAGCAACGAAAGCCGCAAGTTATGCAGTGGAACGAATAGAAGCTCTAGTGAAGCTAAATTTTCATAAAACAAATGATAGATTAGTTAGTGTTAATGGAATGAGTTATGGAGACTATTGGATTATGAAACCATACAGTGAGTAGAAACATAATTATATGGAATATTCAAATGTCTATATAGTACTGTTAGCTATTTATCCCCTTCATTATATATCAGAAAATTACAAATTAAAAAGGAGATGCGTTTATGAGTTACAACCCAGAAATTCCAAGGGAAAGATATAACAATTATGGAGACCGTGAATGGACACGCCTTGAAAAAGATGGTCAGGGTGAACTTCTTTATCGAGTACATTTAGAAGTCTTAAGCCGATATATCAAATCTCATGATAACGTTTTAGAAATTGGTGCAGGTTCAGGTAGATACACGAAAGATATAGTTCAAGTTTGTAAGTCTTTAACGGTAGCCGATATATCCGAACATCAGATAGAATTTAATAAATCTAAAATGAAAGATTTAGGGCTATTTAACAAGATAGAGTCATTTCATGTATTAGATATGCTTAATATGGGTGTTTTTCCAGATTCATCTTTTGACTGTATCGTATGTATAGGTGGTGTAATTAACTATTTATTAGATAAAGAAAAAGATGGTGTTGATGAGATGCTTAGAGTTTTAAAACCAGGAGGTCTTATTATCGTAGGAGCTATGAGTTTTATTGGGGCTTCACTATACTATCTTGATGGTATAAGATATGAAAAAGACCAGTTTGGTATTGAAGCTACCAAATGGGTTTTTGATACAGGAGTCCAAGATGAAGAGCATTATCCTGTACCTAGTAAACACTATGTCCATATGATGAGAAGTGATCAAATGGATGATCTATTTAGCCAGTTTCCTGTTAAAATAATTGAGCGTAGTTCTGCTGGATTGTTTACTCAATCAGGAGATGAAGCTTTGGAAAAAGCACGTAATGATAAAGAATTTTGGGAGCTAATTGTGGAAAAAGAAATCCAATTTACTAAATTACCAGGTACCTTAGACTGTGGCATGAATATTATTTATGTTGTTCAAAAAAGTAATAGCTGATATTAATATTATCGGTGTTATGAATTATCATCCTAAGATGAGACAAATTAATTATATACATATTAGTAAAGATTTTAGGAATTAGTAAATTGAAAGTTATATGGAGGTTAAGGAAAATGGGATTCCCTACATATATTGTTGCTGCATCTGGTTATGTTGAAGATTAAAACGGAAATATGCTGCTTATAAAAACTCAAAATAGAGGTTGGGATGCAACTGGTGGACAGATTGAAATAGGCGAAAATCTTGAAGAAGCTGTTTTACGTGAAATACTTGAAGAGAACGGAATCAGGGCTTCAGTTAGATGCCTTGTAGGTGTCTATTTAAATGTTGGAAAACATCTAGATTATGATGGAGTTACCAATGTTCCGACAAAAGTAATACTTGATTTTATTTGTGATTATATTAGCGGACAACCAAGGATTTCTGATGAATCGAGAATGTAATATGGGTTTCCAAAAAGGAAGTAATGAACTATAGTAGTTTTAGGTTTCAAAAAATTCTTGAGTTTAGTGGTAAAGTGTGTTATAGCTCATTTAAAAAAGAGCCAGAATTTAAAGTACTAACAGATAGATATATTTAGATTATCAAATAAGATGATATTAGGTAAGTTACTTCGTAATTCTTTTAAAAGCGTCACAAGAGTTAAGGTAGATTAGATATGATACTCACTGATATGTAAGTTAGTTATTCTGATAAGGGAGGATAATTGTAATGCAAAAATGCAGAAATTGTACAAGTGAATTTAAGTGGAAAGAAGTTTTTAAATCAGCTATGTTTTCTTATAAACCAATAGTTTGTAAGAATTGTGGATTACAATACAATGTAAAGTCTAGATTTCGAATAATAAATGCATTGATTATTACAGCTCCGTTGTTGCTAAACCTTTTATTACAATTACACTCTCGTTCAAATTATTTTTTTTATGGATTTATTATATATGAAGTACTTATAGGATTATTAATGCCATTTTGGACCAAATATAGAGTAGATTAATTAATATACGCATTTTTTTATTGTGTCACGATAGTTATAGATTTTGTAACAGCTAATATATTACTTATTGAGGTGTTAGATGAAAGAAATGATAGGTAAAAAGGTGGGAAGTGGTGGCACATCCAATGTATATGAATGGGGAAATGCCGAGGTACTAAAAATATATAAGCCACATGTAAGCGATGATGTGATAAATAATGAGATGTTTATTGGACAATTATTAAATAAATTTACACTTGAGATACCCAAATATATTGGTTCAATTGATTTAAACGGTAAAAAGGCATTAATATATGAGCGTATAAATGGTGAGATTATGGCAGAACCACTTTTAAATGGTATTTACAAAAGTGAATTAGCTAATAAATTTGCACAAATGCATTATGATATACACAAGAAAGAGATAAATGAGCTACCAACACAATATGAATTTTTAAAAAATCGTATTTTAGAGCTAAGGAGCAATTTAGGAGACAAGACTCAATTATTACTCAGCCTGCTTGATTGTATTCCGATTGATAATAAGCTATGCCATGGTGATTTTCAGCCATTGAATATCATAGGTAAAGCTGATAAATATATTGTTATTGATTGGAATGGTGCTTGTTCTGGAAATCCCGTATTAGATGTTGCATGGAGTTATATGACTTTAAATTCACCTATAATAAAGCCTTTATTAGGAGAAGCAATATCGGAAGTATTTGTAAATTTTACAAAAGATTATTTATCGTACTATTGTAAATTATCAGGAATCAAGCAAGAACACATCTTTAAATGCTTACCAATTGTAGCAACCCGAAGATTATATGACAATATTATGCATGATAATGAAAACTCAAGGCAGGAGAGAGAATGGCTTTTTAAATTTATTGAGAAGGCTTAGAGTTTAAATGTATTACACAATCGTTCTCAAAGGCGAATATTTATTTTAGGCTTTAATATATTGTAATGAATTGATGCCAAAGGTGAAGTCATGAAGATTAGTAAAAAAAGGCAATTTATCGTTATACTGATTATGTCTGGTATATTACTCTTTAAAACGGTCATTTATTTAGAAAAAAATCACTCCATACCAACGTTTAGTCTTAAGTCAACTACCGAATCAGAAATAAAAGATGAATTAATTATTGCATTATTTATGGACAATATCATTGCAGATAGTAATACAT
>JAFAEB010000140.1 GCA_023424235.1 Bacillota bacterium | reverse complement strand
CTATTGTACCATGCGAGTTTATATGCTAGTGTAATAATTATAAGAGAATGACAAAAAATCATAGGAGGTAAAAATGCCAAAAAATTATCAGCAAGTTACAGAATTTCGTTCCTATTATTTACCCATTGAATTTCCTGTAATCTTACTATCAGGTGATCGATGGCATATCTCTGATATTTCAAATTATCCATTGCATTTTCATAATTGTTTGGAAATAGGAGTATGCCTAAAAGGAAGTGGAATACTAAAATTTGATAAAAAAGATTATTCATTCAAAGCAGGTGACATTACATGCATTCCTAAAAATGTTCCTCATACCACCTATAGTACATTGGGAACACAAAGTTTGTGGACCTATATTTTTTTTGATACAGATGAATTATTTAGAGGTATTAGTCACGATAGTACAATGCTTTTGGAGCTATCGATAAATAATCCCAATAGTTTTCAGTATATTATGTCCGAAGCAGAATACCCAAAAGTTAAATCCATTGCCATGGCTTGTGTAGAAGAGTTATTAACCCAGTCTCAATACTACAAATATTCAGTAACTGCTTTACTATTTGCTTTATGCATTGAAGTGTGTCGAATAAACCGAAATAACCATAGTGACTTAATAAAATCAAATACACAAGTACGAGAGATTATAGCACCTAATAGTGCTTTGGCAATACTTCCTGCATTAGACTACATTGATAAATATTTCTCGAGTCAAATTACAGTGAAGGAACTTGCTCATATGTGTCATTTAAGTGAATCACATTTTCGAAGAACCTTTCAAACATCAATGAATGCAAGGCCTTTAGATTTTATTAATAATACTCGAATACATAAAGCATGTGTTTTATTAAAGACAAGCCAAGAATCAATCTTATATATATCTGAACAAGTTGGGTTTCAATCTATATCTAGTTTTAATCGATGTTTTTCTAAAATTATGGGAAGTTCGCCTAGAGAGTGGAGAGAGCAGATGTTATTTTCAGATGAGAAGCCTATGAGAGGTGTGATTGTTAAATACAATGGTTGGTTATGATAGTTGGATATAGATTGTTATAGACATAAATAAGGAAATTCTTTATTGAAATTAAACTTACATTCTAGAGTTGTACTATATATAAGTGGAGCAGATTTTTCAATGTTATTAAAAAAAAAATCAGCTCCATTTTGTTTATTATTATACTAAGTGTATCTATAATCGATTGTATTTGCTGCTTAGTTTAAGGACTTTAGAGAATACAACCTAATATTTACGGCGAAATTCGCTTGGTGATAAACCTACAGATAGATGAAATTGTCTAGAAAAAGAATAAGCATCTGAAAAGCCAATCTCATGAGCAATTTCTTTAATACTTTTATTATTTTCAATTAAATACTTCTTAGCATGGTCCATTCTTTTTTGCATAATATAATTGCCTGGAGACATCCCAGTGTGTTTCTTGAAAAGTTTACGGAACTTCTCATAACCCATACCCAGATCTTTTGAAAGATTTGGGAGAGCATATTCATGAGCAGAAGGCTCTGATAATAAAAGGCATGCCTTTCTAATTATGGACTTATCATTATGACTTATCCCATTATCTTTGTGAAGACTGTGGAGCATAAGGATAAATTTAATTGCCTCAGGAATAAGAAGATTTATCTCAGAAGGATGCGTATGTTTCATTTTAGTTAAGAATTCATTACATTGCTCTAATATGGCTCGATTAAGTCCTGTATATAATATATTTTGTTCTGTATCAAGTAAATCCATTGAAACTAAAGCATCATATAAACTCTTGCTTATACAGATAAAAAATTCAAGCCAACTTCCGTCAGGCTCAATATATAGGGTTTGTAATTTATCTGGTATTCTTTGAATCAAACAGCCAGGTGTGATTTCACTTATTCTGTTTTTGTTGTCGATTTGAGTGGCTTTTCCACTTAATACGAGTACTATTCCATAGTGCTGATAGATGTTATTTCTTTCTTTGCAATCTGTACCTTTCTTGTTTAAAAATCCACAACCAAAAATATTAGTATTAGATTCAGAACCGAATTGATGGTATATAGTATCATTTCGAAATTCATGAGCAGGTACTGTAAATGACATAATAATCTCCTTAACGGTAGTTGAATAAAGTTAATAGCCTTATGGTTGTTGCTATAATATCTTCTACTAGTAGTCTAATTGCATTAATATAAATATCTGATTTCAATACCAAATATTCAATGTTAAGTGTGTAGATGATAATTTTTTATAATGGTACTCATTATATCATATGTAGTTTTACTATACAATCGCAATTGTATAGTAAATGTTTGTACACAAGATTTAGATACCATATCTAACATCTTTAATACCAGAACATCAATTGAATCTAAGGAACATATATCATAATATTGTAATATAAAGACAGCGAAATCTCTATAAAATGAGATAATGTAAAAAAGGTGTAAGTGAGGAAAGAATAATGGAAAATATCATATCTACTACAGAACCAAGAAAAAAAATCAATCTAAATAGAGAGTGGACTTTTATGTATGGAGATATACAAGAAGCTCAAACAGAGACATTTGATGATTCTCAATGGTATCATATCGTTATACCACATTCCTTTGGAATACCATATTTTATGGAAAATCACTTCTATGTAGGTTATGGCTGTTACAGGAGAGCACTTAATATTAAGAAAGAGTGGATTGGAAAGAAAATATTAATTGAATTCCAAGGAGTTTTTCAAGAAGCAGAAATATATATAAACGGAATATACGTTGATAAACATCAAGGAGGATATACTGCTTTTGTTGTTGATATATCAAACCATATTAGGGAAGGAATAAACAGCTGTTTTGTACGTGTTAATAACAACTGGAATCCTAGATTGGCCCCACGAGCTGGAGAACATACATTTCAAGGAGGTATATATAGAGATGTAAGTATGATTATTACAGAACCTGTACATATCTCATGGTATGGGACTTTTGTTAAAACTTCAAATGTTACAGTTGATATGGCTGATCTTGTTATTTCTACCGAAATAGAGAATTACACGAATGAGAATATAAAAGTTACCTTAAACTCTACAGTTATCTTTGAGGATGAGATAGTTGCTCTAATTACAGATACATATGTAATAGATAGTAATCGTGCAATGGAGGTAGTACAAAAGAAACAGATAGCGAATCCTAGATTATGGCACCCAGATACACCACATCTTTATACACTGAAAAGTGATTTATATATTGATGACACACGCTATGATGTATACGAGACAACTTTCGGAATTCGATGGTTTTCTTTTGATGCTTCCAAAGGTTTTTATTTAAATGGAGAACATTATAACATAGTTGGAGCTAATGTTCATCAAGATCATGCTGGTTGGGGTGATGCAGTTACTCATGCAGGGATACATAGGGATGTGAAGTTGATTAAGGACTGTGGAATGAATTTTATACGTGGATCGCATTATCCACATCATACAGTATTTGCTGATGAATGTGATAGGCAAGGAATACTATTTTGGTCAGAACTGTGCTTTTGGGGAATTGGAGGTTCAAAAGGAGATGGCTATTGGAATAGTAGTGCGTATCCTATCCATGAAGAAGATGAACAGGAATTCGAAGAAAGCTGTATTAGAGCACTGAATGAAATGATACGTACAAATAGGAATCATCCGAGTATTATAGTTTGGAGTATGAGCAATGAAGTATTCTTCTCTAAAAAAGAAGTGCTAAATAAAGCGCGTGAGCTTGTAAAGCGATTAGTAAAGGAGTCACATAAGCTAGACCCTACACGTCCTGCAGCATCTGGTGGAGCACAAAGAGAAGGATTTGATCTCTTAGGAGATTTGGCTGGTTATAACGGAGATGGTGCAAAACTCTATATGAACCCAGGGTTTCCAAGTTTTGTATCTGAATATGGAAGTAGAATATCGGATCGTCCTGGTGAATACTCACCAAATTATACAGATGGAGTGGAGGTGGATTATCCATGGCGATCAGGTAAAGCACTTTGGTGTGGATTCCATCATGGTAGTTTTGCGGATCGTATGGGACATATGGGCTTCATTGACTATTACCGCTTACCCCTTCAAAGTTACTATTGGTACAGGAATGAGTTAATAGGAATCAAACCACCAGAAACCTTATATAGCGGTATACCATATGGGCTTAAACTTTCTTCAGATAAATCAACCATAAGGACGGATGGTACAGATGATGCTCTGCTTAAACTAGAGGTGGTTGATAAGTTTGGTGTTAGAATAAATAACTCTATGAAAGTTATTCTTGAGGTTAGTCAAGGAGGAGCTTTATTTCCTACTGGAAAGCAAATGGAACTCTCACCTGATAAGGAAAATTTAATTGAAGGGTTAGGAGCGATTGAGATTAGGGCTTTTTATGCAGGTGAGATTACAATTATAGCGAAAGCAGAGGGCTTATTAAGTGATAGTATAACAATGTTAGCTATTGGTGAGGAAAAATGGAATGGACAGAAATTAAATCTACCGACTGCACCACCTAGTGTTTATATACCAAAAGAAACAAATGAACAGACCAATATTGCACGAAACAAACCTGTTTTTTCTAGTAGTTATAAAATTGCAAATCCACCAAATATGATAAATGATGAAGATCTAAATACCTACTGGAGTGCTATTAAGGATATTCAGGAACAATGGATTCAAATCGATCTAGAAGGAGTAAAGAAGGTTAATAAAATAAATGTTAAATTTTGTAACAATAGTGGTCGCGTGGAATTGCTAGTTTCTAATGATGGAATAAGTTACGAGTTACTAAGCTCTAGATTTGTTGATAGTAATAACGATATATCGATAACCTTAGTAAAACAAAGTTTTAGATATGTAAAACTTTGTTTTAGAGAAAGAGCTGTAGATGTAGCTGAAATAGAGGTTTTTTAGTAATTTTAAGGGTTGATAGAACATTATTAATAATAAATTATGTGAGATTAAAGGATGCGTTGATATGACAAATAGAAAAAGTGATAAAAATGATAAGTATAATTGTGCATCAAGTAGTAATCGGATCTGGTTTAAGGAAGCAGCTAGAAATTTTGTTGTGGGTTCACCAGATAATCCACCTAAAGTCAATCAAGATGGTCATTTAGGTCCACAGTCAGAATGGTTAACAGCGCTACCAATAGGAAATGGACGTATCGGTGGTTTGATTTATGGGGGAATAGAAGAGGAACTGATTAAGCTAAATGAAGAAACACTATGGTCAGGCGAACCTAAGGAAACAAATGATCCTAACTGGTTAAAACATTTGCCAGTTGTAAAGAATTTAATCCAACAAAAAAGGTATCAAGAGGCTGATAAAGAAGCTAAATATATGCAGGGAAACTACAACGAATCTTACATGCCAATGGGTAATATATCTTTACATTTTAGACACACAGGCAAAGTTAGGAATTATTATAGGGAACTGGTATTAAGTGATGCTATTGCTACGGTAAGTTATGAACTTGACAATTGTGTATATACTAGAGAATATTTTTGTAGCAAGGAATCCGATGTAATGGTTGCTTCATTAAAAGCGAGTGTAAAAGGTATGATATCATTAGATATAACTCTAAATAGTCTTCTGTATCATGAAATAGTAACTCAAATAGATAATAAAATTATTTTAAAAGGAAGAGCACCATATCATGTAGAACCAAATTATAGAGGAGAAATACCCAATGCTATTGTATATGACCCAGAAAAAGGAATAGACTTTGAAGTTCGTGTAGAAGCAATTTCTACATCAGGACAGATCAGGTGCGATGAACAAGGGCTTCATCTGGATAATTGTGATGATGTGACATTAATTATATCAGCAGCAACAAACTTTGTTAGTTTTGATAAAAGCCCTAGTTTGGAGGGAGGTAAACCTTCTACATTTTGCTGTGAAAAACTAGATATAGCGCGGAAACTGACTTATGATGAACTTAAAGAGACACATGTTAAAGATTTTAGAGAACTATTTAATCGTGTTGAACTAACACTAGATAGTGATACTAATTCATTAGAACCCACAGACAAAAGACTTGTGGCTCTAAGAAATGGGAGTAAAGATTATAGTTTATATGCCTTGTTTTTCCAATTTGGACGTTATCTAATGATATCTAGTTCACGCCCAGGTAATCTTCCAGCAAATCTACAAGGAATATGGAGTGAAGAAGTTCGTCCACCATGGAGTAGTAACTGGACTTTAAATATAAATACCCAAATGAATTACTGGCTAGTAGAGGTATGTAATCTTTCGGAATGTCATGAACCACTCATAAACTATATCGACAAGCTTCGAATCAACGGACGAAAGACTGCAAAATGTTATTATGGATCAGAAGGATGGGCAGTTGCATCGAATGGAGATATATGGAATTCTATTAATCCAGTGGGAGATAAAGATGGAAATCCTTCTTGGGCTAATTGGGTAATGGGGGCACCATGGCTCTGTCAGCATGTATGGATGCATTATAAATACTCATTAGATAAGAACTATCTTAAACATGTAGCATATCCAATTATAAAAGAATGTGCAGAATTTATATTGAGTGCTCTAACTGAGAATGAGGATGGATATTTAGGAATTAGCCCTGCTACATCACCAGAACGTACATTTCAAACTAAGGATGGGCAGGTAGCTGCAGTTAGTTTCGGAGTTACAATGGATAATGCTATTATCCGCGAATTATTTGAAAATATAATAGAATGCAGTACTATACTTAGTGTTGATTTAGAATTTATTGAAAGGGTAAAGCAAACATATGATAAACTGATTCCATATAAAATCGGTAGATATGGGCAACTGCAAGAATGGTATTATGATTGGGACAATCCAGATGTGAAAGACTCACATTGTTCTTTCTTATATGGTTTATATCCAGGTAGCTCTATTACTCCAGATATGACTCCTGAACTTGCCCAAGCAGCAAAAGTGTCATTAGAACATAGAGATTTTGTTCTACAGGGATGGGGACTTGCATGGCGTATCGCCCTATGGGCTAGATTGTACCATAAAGAAAATAGTTATAAGGCGCTTTATTTATTGGTGACAAAGTTATTGACTCCTGGACTTTTAGGTAAAATATATACAGACGGAATATTTCAAATTGATGCAAATTTTGGTGGAAGTGCAGGAATAGCAGAGATGTTATTACAAAGTCATGAAGGATATATCAATCCACTTCCTGCGCTACCAGAGGAGTGGAAAAATGGTACTGTTAGAGGACTAAAGGCAAGAGGAGGTTATATTGTAGACATTGAGTGGGAGGAAGGGATAATAAATTGTATAGGTATAAAAGCGTTACATGGTGGTATATGTCGAATAAGGCTTACTAAGAGTATGAGTATTTTTTATGATAACCATAATGTATCATTTAAGATTGATAAAGATATTATGGAGTTTGATGTAAAGGAAAATTGCAAGTACTTATTGAAATAATAGCAATGTTAAAATAGTACAAATAAATCAAAAAAATAAAGGTTTCTATATATCATTATTACATATTAATGTTAAAAATTTAAGAAATGTTAATATTTAATTAGTAAAATTAAATAATGAAAATTGACATAAGAAGCATTCGTTTGTATAGTTTGCTATATCAAGTGAGATTCGGTCATAGTACCGGACTAGTTATATAAAATATAGATGGAGGAACTATTAGTTATGAAAAAAAACAAACGTGCTGAAACTATGTATTGTCCAAAAGAAAACTTTAGAGATAGAACGCTTTCTTTTATAAATGATAGTAAGAGGCAGAAGCAATTAATATTGATGATTTTACCAGGATTACTGCTTGTATTTATTTTTAATTACATACCTATGTACGGTGCGTTAATTGCGTTTCAGAAATACAACCCTACAAAAGGAATTTTTGGTAGTGAATGGGTAGGATTGAAATATTTTAAAATGTTTTTCAGTAATCCTTTAGCTTTCAGATTAATAAAAAATACTTTTTTATTAGGTTTTTATTCATTACTTATAGGATTCCCAGCACCAATTATATTAGCTCTTTTGATGGATCAACTCCGCAGTGCTAGATTCAAAAAAATCATTCAAACTATATCATACTTTCCGCATTTTATTTCAACAGTTGTTGTAGTAGGAATGATTAAAGAGTTTTTTTCAGCAGAAGGTCTAGTTAATTCTATTAGACAACATTTTGGGGCAAATATAATCTCTTTTCTTACATTACCATCCTGGTTTCGGAGTATCTTCGTGGGTACTGGAATATGGCAGGGTATCGGTTGGGG
>JAFAEB010000116.1 GCA_023424235.1 Bacillota bacterium | reverse complement strand
GAGGTGTTATGGAAATAACAGAGATGAAGAAACGTCCTGTTCTTACCATGCTTTCCGGCCCTGCTGCTTCTGTTATGGGATCATTAATGTATCTTAGAGCTTCAAATGGTGTGTATTTTGAAGTTGGTGGTACAACAACCAATATTGGTGTTATTAAAAATGGACGCCCCGCAATTGACTACTCTATTGTTGGTGGACATCCTACCTATATAAGTTCCCTTGATGTTCGAGTTCTTGGTGTTGCTGGTGGTTCAATGGTTCGCGCGAATAAAAGTGGTATTGTTGATGTAGGCCCAAGATCTGCTCATATTGCAGGACTTGATTACTCTGTATACAGTGAAACTGAACGAATTAAAAGTCCTCAGGTTGAATTCTTCTCACCAAAACCAGGGGATCCATCCGACTATGTAGCAATTCGCCTTGAGAATGGGGACCGAGTAACCATTACAAACTCTTGTGCTGCTAATGTTCTTGGTTTGGTTAAACCTGATCATTTCTCATATGGTAATGTAGAAGCTGCAAGAAAAGCAATGCAAGCTTTAGCAGATTATTGTCAAACAACAGTTGAAGATATCGCAAAACAAATTATGGAGAAAGCATATCAAAAAATTGAACCTGTAATTCTTACCTTAGCTGAAAAATATAAACTTGAAAAAGACCAAATCTCACTCGTTGGTGTTGGTGGTGGTGCAGCTTCTTTAATTATTTATTTTGCTGAAAAAATGGGCTTAAAATACAGCATACCAGAAAATGCTGAAGTTATATCTTCCATTGGTGTAGCATTATCCATGGTTCGAGATGTTGTTGAACGTATCATTCCATCTCCTTCAAAAGAAGAAATTCGTGCACTTAAGATGGAAGCGATGAATAAAGCAATTGAAAGTGGTGCTACTGCAGAAAGTGTAGAAATTCATATCGATATTGATCCTCAAACAAGCAAAGTTACTGCGATTGCAACAGGATCAACAGAAGTTAAAACAACGGATCTATTAAAAGAATGTAGTGAAGCTGAAGCAAGAGAATTATGTGCAAATGATATGCGTATTTCAGTTGAGAAAACTAACCTACTTGAGAAAACAAAGTATTTTTATGTATTTGGTGATAGCCCTAGTAAAACACCTGGCGCTGTCCGCATCATTGACACCAAAGGATTTATAAAAGTGCAAAGAGGAAATGCTATGGCATTAAAAACAACTGCAAAAGACTACCTTGAAGCTGTTAAATCCTTATGGAATGATATGGCTGTATATCAGACAGAATTAATTGCAAGACCAGACTATTATTTATGTATGGGTGCTCGTGTAATGGATTTTAGCGCTACTGATTTTGATCAGCTAGAATTATTAATGGATATCGAAATCTCTTCCTTAGAAGCAGATACTGAACTTATCGTTGTTGCAGCTAACATTAAACAAAGTTAATTATAAATTTTACAATAAAGATTTTAGTACTGTATCAGAAGATAATTTTTACCTTCTGATACATACATATAACAAGAAAGAAACACTTTTATGGAGGAGCTATGAAGGAAAAATATGATTTAGGTGAAATCATTGAAAATCTATTACAAGTAGATGATTATACTTGGGGATTATATGCACTATCAAAAGATATCTTAAAGGATCGTATTCCAGAAGAGGAGAAACTTCATTACATTCATCAAGCAATTGAATGTGGGAAGGATTACGCCAAACGTATCGCTTCCATAAATAAAACAAAGGATATAGATATTATAACGAATAATCTAGGTCTAAAGTTATCTTTTAAAGATAATTATATTACAGGGAATCGAATTCTATTTGCAAGCTATACTCCACCTAACGAAATAGAAATTATGCTAGACCCTATTGATAAGGCAATAAACTTATTTTTAAAAAATGATCCATTACTAATTGAACTTTTTAATAAAACTAGTATAATTAATACTATTGTAGGACATGAAATTTTTCATTATCTAGAGGATCAATTTGAAAAAGAAATCTATACCCGTAAAGAAAAATTACTGCTATGGAACTTCTTTGGAATCAAAAACTATTCAACGATACGTACCTTAGGTGAAATTGCTGCAATGGCATTTTCAAAAGAATTGAATGAATTAAGCTACTCTCCTTTCATTCTAGATATTCTTTTATATTATAGCTACGATACTTCTAGTGCAGAAAAAATTTATAATACTGTCTTAGGAATAAGTTCAGGAAGGTGTAACGGAGTTGAAAATTATAAATAATAGCAATTCATTAAATGACCTAACATATAGTAAGATTCGTGAGGATATTATGAATATGACCTTAGAACCTGGTACAGATGTTAGCGTTCAAAAATTATCTGAGCGTTATGGCGTTAGTAGAACTCCGGTTCGTGAAGCTGTTGTAAGGCTTCAGCAATCAGGTCTAGTTGAAATCTACCCTCAGCGTAAAACAGTAGTTTCTAAAATTGATTTAGATAGGGTTTCTGAGGAATGGTTCATACGTACTTCACTAGAATCCTCTGTAGTAGATGGATTTATTCTAAGATGTAGCGAACTTGTAATTGATACCATGCAAGAATTAATTAACAAACAGAAAAAATATTTAGATAAAGAACATTTTCGTGAATACTATCCAAAGGATAAAAGGTTTCATCAGCTACTCTTTGAAACTGCTGGAGAGTTTCTAGCTTGGAAAACCATTGAAGATGTATCTTCCCACTATAATCGCATTCGTTTATTACACGGAAAAATAAATGGAGTAGAGCCAGCCATTATTGCTGAGCATGAGAATATAGTTGACGCCGCACGTAAGAGAGATGTGAATGCAATGAGAAAATATGTACATGAGCATAACAATAATCTTTTAGAACAAGTGAATAGTTTATCTAAGCAATATCCACATTATTTTCAAACAAATGCAAATAAATAAACATAATTAAAAACTTATCCACATTAATTGAAATATGCTTATTGTAACTTAAAGTTTTAAATTAAAGGTTGTAGTTAAATTAGAGCGTTTACCCTTCTAAATCTATCCACATTAGGGTTAATACATAATACCTTATCTAATTAACTACAACCTATTTTTTGATTCAATATATACTTGTTTACTTAAAATACTCCAGTATTTACTTTCTTGTAATTCATTCTTTCTTGTAATTCATTCTTTACTTTAAATTATTATATACTGTGATTTCTCCTAAGCCTTACTCTTTATTTCTTCCAAAGGCTCTACACATGGAGCATTATTTTGTCTTTCTATCGCCCTAGGTATCGGTGCTGCCCAACGAGCTGCATTACTTAACACTTTTTGAATATCTGAATTATAATAGGTTGGATAAGATTCATGACCAGGTCTAAAATAAAAAATCTTACCACGTCCTCGTTTATAGCAGCATCCACTGCGGCACACTTCTCCACCTTCAAACCAGCTTATGAAAATGAGTTCTTCCGGTTGTGGAATCTCAAAGGTTTCTCCATACATTTCTTCATGAGGAAGTTCAATATATTCTCCCAGTCCTTCTGTAATCATATGGCCATTATCCACCACCCACAATCTTTCTTTTTCACCAACTTCTCTCCATTTTAGATTGCATGTAGTTCCCATTAACTTTTTAAATATCTTTGAATGATGTCCAGAGTGAAGTACAATAAGTCCCATACCATTAAGTACTCTCTCGTAAACCTTATCAACGATCTCATCCTTTACTTCATGATGACACATATGTCCCCACCAAAACAATACATCGGTATCTCTTAATACTTCATCACTTAGTCCATGCTCTTCTTCATCTAAGGTAGCAGTCTTTACAATAAATTCCCCTACTCCGTCTAAATAATCTCCAATTACATTGTGTATTCCATTCGGATATACCTTTTTAATTTCATCATGAATCTTTTCATGACGATACTCATTCCATATCGTTACACGTATTTTTTTTGTCATATCTCTCTCCTAATCATTTTTTATAGCTAAATAATTATTTTACTATGGTAGCTTTTACATAAGGTATCGGACAATGTACTTTAAGAAATTCTTCCATTGTCATTATGATATCTTCTTTACCTTGTTTTATATTTAAAAAACGAAACTTATTATCTTCAAGTTTAATAAAAGTAACATAATGAGGTTCAAAGCTCTCCAAATATCGTATTACTCCAGCAGAGCATCCTTCACTATGTTCTAGTATTCTTTGTTTTCCTCTCGTTTTAATATACGATATCTGTTTACTAGATAAATACTTGTGTAAAGTTCTAGTTGGCGTTCCAGCCATACCTTTATAAGGTAAAATGCGTAGCATATCTTCATATACATCCATATAAGGAAAGTTAAGTCCAATTCCATGAACTAAATTATAAGCTGCAATCCACCCACAGCCATTATAATTTGAACTTACACTCCCATAAGGATAAGTAGTCATTAAGTATTGTGCTATTATATAATCATCCTTGGATAAAAAATTCTCTCTTGATTTCAACCTTTTATTCCTTCCTATATAATCAGATTCATATTAACTACACTTGTTTATTAGAGTTTGTATATTTTCTTTATTTCTTTAATAAGTTCTGGATTAATACTTTGATCATTAATAAGTATATTGAATGGTTTGAAGGTAGATATATAATACACATCCATTGGCTTATAACCGTAAGCAAGTAAATAAAGGCCTTTTACAAACCAGGTTATTGCATCATTTTTATTTCCTTTTTCATAATAAGAATAGGATAAGTAAAAACTAGTAAAATGAGCGCGTTCATATGAGTCCATTTTTAACTGATAATGATTCAATTCAAGTCCTAACTCAATTGCTTTATCATACTCCCCTATAAAATAATACATTGTCATCATATTAAGATATGTTGAAATAACGATTTGATTATATTTACGAGATTTTTTCTTGTTTTGAATTATATCAAATGCAGCTAATACTGCTTTCTCTCCATTTACTATATCACCAATAGCTTGATAGCTGGTTGATAATAGAATATATAAATTAGCTATACATTCACGATTTTTGTATTTCATATTTACATTATGAAGAATGTAATTTATCTCATCAATTGCATCTATAAATTTTTGCTCAATAAAAATTCTATAAGACAAATGATTTACTTGAATTTCATATATCCATGGTTCATGATTAAAATCAGGTAGTTTCATCGATTCATTCGTTACTATGGCTAATGTAGTAAAGTCTGAACTTCTACGATACTCATTAAATAACTTTATTTTTTTATTCACTGATATAGGATCAAAGCAATTAAGATACTGGTTATACTCAAATAAATCCTCACCTAATTTATCACTTAGCATTTCGGTCATTTCGATAGAAGGAGAGCGTTCACCTTTCTCAATTAAATAAATATATTTACCTGAGCAAATACCCTCGGCTAGTACTTTTTGACTCATTCCCAAATTTAACCTAAGCTCTCTAATTACATTGCCAATATGATTCATTTACATGCTACCCTTCTATTAACAAACTCTTTATTTTAAGTATTGTTCTATATTCTAGCGTCCTTTTTCATTCCCACGTTTAAAGTTTCCAGTGATTTTAGCCATAATTAACTGTGCTTCAAAGGCATCTGCTTTTGTTACTCTTGTAAGGAATTTTTCACTATCCTTACCCTTTAATATCATTACTTGCTTATCATTCCAAAAGATCAGTACTTTACCATCTTTTAATAACCTGTATGAAAAAGGGTCTTCTTTTAGCCGATTATGTTTATCGATATTATCCACACAAATATCCTCCTAACAGTATGACTACGATAATTAACTTTATTTTTATAACTTATTAATTACATACATCATAATATAATTCGGTATAATCTGTCAATTCTTATCAAGAATAATTCCTTTCATAAAAGTCTAGCTATACAATACTCTTTTCAAATTATCTATATAAACTTAAAACCTTAATCACGGAATGATTTATTTCATAGGACGTAATTTCCTATATGAAATAAGAAAAACACCCTAGAAAAACTAGGGTGCTTAATACCTAATCACTATTTTCTATAATCCTTTATTCTTAACTAAATAATACAATTCTTCATCTTCCTTTTTAATACGTCCCTTTAGGACTTCCATCATTTGCTTTCCATCACTTAAAAAGCAATTTAGATCCTTATTAATCTTACTGCTAACATTATACTTATCTTTAAACTCCTTATATAAAGTTGCAAGATTTCCCATCTCATTAACATATAAGTCAGCCATATTTTTAATTACTTCATCATGGCATTTAAGTAAGCTTGGGTATAAAAATTTATCCTCTTCTATGGAATGAATTTTAAGTAATCCTGCTAATTTACTTATGTGTAATGCAGTTTCACTAACATTAATTTTAGAAATCCCTTTCCTTATTTCTGATTCAATTAAGCTAATTTCCTCCATTATTGCATTATGCTGTCTATTTAAATTTTCTAAGTTAATCATTCGTTTTCTCCATTCTGTATAACTCTAATTTTCAAATTTCTTAAATAAAATTGATGTCTCAGTATATATATGGAGAAATATATCATTCACCAAGGTTTTTAACTTTTCATAGGTTAGTATATAAGTAGGGCATACACCATCAGGTACTATAAAATCATTTGTTACATGTAAAAGTTCTTTTATTATTTCTCCTGCTGCATCATGTTCAGCCTTAAGTTCTTCTATTAAGGAGTTTAATTCCTCTCTATCCATCCCTGCTTTTTTCATAAGAGGAAAGACAATCTGCTCTTCTTTTACAAAGTGCTTCTCAAGTTCCTTCTTCAGTTCAGCAAATAAATCGTGGATTTTGATTAAATCCTCTTTGTGGTGATCATAATGCACGATTAAGATCTTATTAACAAGTTCATCTAATTCATAAAGTAATTTTCGCTCATCAAAATGGTGATTTTCTTCAATTGCATCAATCAAATCACTTGTATTAAATGAATATAAATTAGTATTTAACTTACTTTTCTTATTGGCTTCATATTGTTCCTGCTCATCATTTAACCTTGAAATTACTTGATCTTCATTAAGATTAAACTCAGAAAGTGCTTCCTTTAAGAGCTGTTTACCACCGCAGCAATAATCTAGCTTATACTCATTGAATAATTCTGTTGCACCTGGGAATTCTTTTACTACCTCCGCTAAACTCATATTAATTGTTATCATAATTATCCTCCTTAGATTATAAGATTTAATTTCGTTTACTTGTGTTATGAACTGTTGTTTTTTTATGCTTTTATTTATTTCTAATTTTCTTTCGTAATTTTATTAATTTGTTCAACACATTCATCTTACTATATCTTAATCCTAAAAACTTTGATTCAAATCAAATTTTTATGAAACTTTTTATTTCTTAAAATTTCTGACTATATACTTTCTCTTTTTTGTAGTAAATCATTTAGCATATTCCTAGATGACAGCTTTTTCAAATTCAACTCCAACTAAGACATAAAAAACCCTACCATAACAAGACGTTAACATTGAGATTGTTCTCATCAATGCATCTGTTTAAGTAGGGTTTAATTATTTATTTATTTATAATTTATTATTCTTTGACACCACCAATTGTTAATCCAGTTACAAAATATCTTTGTAGGAATGGATATAAACAAACAATAGGGAAGGCTGTTACAATGGTTGCAGCTGCACGAACCGACTCAGGTGTTACCATATTAGCAGCATTCTTCATAGAGCTAGGATCCGCAGATTGCTGGGATACGGATGATAATAGTTTCATTAACTCATATTGTAATGTAGTTAAATCTGGTCTTCCTGAATTGTATAACATAACATCAAACCATGCATTCCATTGTCCTACAGCAATAAATAAGGCAACGGTTGCTAATACCGGTTTACATAATGGCAAGATGATTCGAATGAAAATCTTAAAGTGTCCTGCACCGTCTACTTGCGCTGATTCTACTAAGCTATCCGATAATCCATTCATATAAGTCCTGATAACAATCATATTAAAAGCGGAAACTGCACCAGGTATAATATATACCCAAAAGGAATTCGTTAAGCCTAAATTTTTAAATAAGAGTAAAGTAGGTATCATACCACCACTTACATACATAGTAAGTACATAAAATCTTGAAACTTGCTTATTAAACAAAAATTCCTTTCTTGATAATACATAGGAAAGTAATGAGGTTACAAGTAAATGTGTAAAGGTTGCTATCACTGTTCTTAATACTGAAATATAAGCACCTTGCATCAGTGTATTGGTACGGAATACCGTTCTATAATTTGCTAGTGTAAACTTTCTTGGTAATAGGGTTATTCCACCAATCAATGTATCCACTGCTTCATTAAAAGAAACAGCTAGGGTATTAAGAATTGGATACAGTGTTATAATACAAAATAAAGTTAATGTAATTGTATTAAAGATAATAAATGCTATGTCTGCAGGTTTTTTCTTAATTTTACGATGTTTCATACTATCCCTCCTTAATACAATCTTTCTTGGTCGAATACTTTAGCAACACTGTTTGCAATCGATACAAGAATAATACTAATCACACTCTTAAAGATTCCTGCTGCAGTACCGATGGACCAATCCGCACCTTGGAAAAATGATTTATTAAGAACATAGGTATCAATTACTTCTGCCGTATTATTAATTAAATCATTTTTAAGTTGATATTGTGCTTCAAATCCAGAGTTCATTATCATACCTAGATTAATAATTAAAAGTACAAAGATTGTAGGTTTTATACCAGGTAAAGTAACATGTAACATCTTTTTTAATCTACCTGCTCCATCAATGGCAGCAGCTTCATACAAGTCAGGACTTATTGAGGTAATAGAGGATAAGTATATGATACTATTCCATCCAGTTTCTTTCCATATAACTGAGAATCCTACAATCCACCAGAAATATTTGCCTTCTGCAAAGAAATTAATAGGTTTATCTAAAATATTCAAACTAACCAGTAACTCATTGATTGCACCGCCATCCATCGATAGTGCATTTCTAACAATGGCAGCAACAATAATCCATGATAAGAAATGTGGTAAATAGGATACTGTTTGAACAAATTTTTTTCCTTTTAAGTTAACAACTTCGTTCAGTAATAGAGCAAAGACAATTGCTACAACCGTACTTAAGATAAGATTAATTAAACTCATTGCTACTGTATTACGAAATGCTAATAGGAATTTTGCATCTGATAACAGCTGTTGAAACTTACCCCATGCAATCCATAATTGGTCTGCTTTTGCAGCTGGTTTATAATTTTGAAATGACATTGTCCAACCAATTAATGGAGCGTAGTTGAATAGGAATGCATATGCTATAAAAGGTATGGTCATAAGTATCAATTGCTTTTGTCTAAGTATCATCTTCCAGGTTACTAAGCCTTCATAAGTTTCATGTACCTTACCTATATATGCAATGATATAGGCTATAAAATGTATAATAATAATACTTATAAAAGCAATTCCAAAATTCTGCTTATAAAAAGTCTCTACTTGGAGTGCTCCTTTACTAATTTGATTTATAGATAATAAACCAAGAACCGCTAAACTCACAGTCACAAGTGATAATATATTAATAATTTTATAAACTATAATTTTTCTACATTGTAATAATTTATATATTCCAAAAATTGATAGGATTACAGAACTAATCATTGATAATATGAGTGCACTTCCACTAAACACATTTTGCTCAAAGTGAACGATTATGTCATAGGATAATGAAATTAAACCTGTAAAAGAAAAATCTCTGTCTTTTATTTTATCAAGGCTCTCAAGATCTGATACTTTCCTGTTGTATTCGTCTTGTATAATATCAATTATGTAGTATTCATTTTCTTTTAATCTGTTTTTTAAACTATCCCCAGATTTTCCAGATGCTATATTTTTAGCAGTATTATACACAATGTTTTTTGCAACTTTTTCTTCTTTTGCTATTTGATTAATTATATTACTTTCTAAAAATGTCTTTTTATAATCAATATAGTATCCATCTTCTACACCTTTTTGGTTTGGTAAATGTAAATAAGGAAGAAATAAGCTAGCTAATATGGATGCTAAGTATAATACTATTAAAATTATATAATATGGTTTCCGTTTTTTCATACAAGTGCCTCCAGTCTCACTTCATTTCGATTACTTATTCGTTTGTTTATTTTTATGGACTTTACTAGCCCTTGTTTCTTATTTAATTTAGGATGCCTTAAACGGCCATTATTGGCATTATTTAAGACATCCTATCGTTAGTCAATCAATCATTCTTATATTGAACTAGCAATTCTTATTTACCTTCTGCTGTAGCAATACGTCTAGCTACTTCAGCAGTTATTTCATCTAAGTAAGCATCAATATCAACTTCAGTTCTATATACTTCTTGATATTCATTCCAGATAGAGTCAAATTGAGCTGTTGGAGCCATCATTGCTTTTGGTAACCACTCATGTTTTAACTCAGTAATTTTAGCTCTAGCTAAACCATAATCCGTATCACTAGTCCAAGTATTGGTATAAGACCAAATTGGATACCATGGTTCATTTTCTGCATCTGCACTTAAGAAATCTAAGAAGGTTTTATAACCATATCCATCAAGTAATTGTTTTTCAACATCATATAATGAATCATAGAATTCGTTTGGTTGATTTTTAGGGTCTACTGCATTAATACCATCTGCTAATTGTCCTTCAAAGTGAGGGAAATAAGAATAAGCAGAGCTTACTAGGTTTTGAGTAACCCAGTCTTGATTATCATAATTTGCTCTTTGTTCTGGAGTTCTATAGAATACTCCATCAGCGCCTACCATATAATCAACGCCTTCTTCTCCCCAATATCTTAATTTCATAGCTTCTGGAGATAATAAATCATTCATAAATTGAAGTGCACCTTCAATATCTTTACAGCTTGTAGTGATAGATAAACCATTCGATACGTCAAGGGCAGACGGACTATGATATCTATCTGTTATATCTTCAGAGTAAGTAATTGGTAGTGGAACATAAGTTTTACCAATTTTACCTTGAGTTACAAGTGCTTCATTTGCAGTATTAAAGTTCCAGAATTGATCTAGAGTTCCTAATACTCTTCCTGTAGATAATAAGGAGATATACTGATCATAAGACATAGTAAATGTTTCTGGATGTACTAAGCCTTCATTAAATACTTCATTAATTTTCTTGTAATAAGTTACTGCTTCTGGAATTGTGTTGTAGTCAATTGCTGTTTGAGTTGCAGGATCAATAATAGCTGCACCATCATTAGGATATCCTGATAAGAATAATGGAGGACTTTCAATACCGAAATATCTCCAATCTTCAGAACTCATTGTAAAACCAACTGTTTCTTGACCATCATCTGTTAGAGGATGTGCTTCTTTATATCTCTTAATTAAATCAAAATATTGATCAAGAGTTCTAATAGTAGGGAAGTTATCCCAAATAAGTACGTCTTTTTGAATCCAGAATCCCATATCCCAGTGAGCAGTAGCCATATCTTTACCTTGAATAATACCAAATTGTGGTACTAAGTAGATATGTCCATCTTCTGCTCTAACTTTATTCCAGTCTGATTCAGATAAATAATTTTTGATATTTGGGTAATTGTCCCAATATTCATCAATTGCGATTAAAGCTTTTGCTTCTAATAAAGCAGGTGTTCCAGTTGCTCCAGTAATAAAGTCTGGATAATCACCAACTGCATTCATAACACCGATTCTCTCGTCAGCTGTTTGACCAGTTAACCAAGTTACCTTAGCCTTTGCACCAGTAAGTTCTGCTAACTTATTTAATATTCTGTTGTCATCTGGTACTTCAGTACCTGGAACTGCATTAAACATTGTAAACTCTTTAATTACTTTAGGAGTATCCTTTGTTTCAGTATCTGTTTTTGTTTCCCCATTTGTGTTACTAGTTTCATTCGGTGCTGTTGTAGTAGTGTCGTCTTTCTTATCGGTTTTCTTACCACAAGCAACTAAACTAGCTGCTAACATTGTGATTACAAGCATAACTGTAATCAATTTTTTGAATTTTTTCATATACATCCTCCCTGTATTTTTTTTGCTATATTGCATAGAATATATGCTTTAGCATAATTTATTTTATCACTATAGTATAATTTACTCAATAAACAAACTATAGTAAAAATACGAATAATTATATATTCAATTAATTTTTTATGATTTTCTATAGTTTTTTATACAAATTATACATAAACAATAACTTTAAGGAGTATTTACATACTGTTTTCGATATTGTAGTGGAGTTATTCCTTTCACTTCGACGAATTTACTTATAAAATAATCCGTACTATTAAATCCCACTGCCTCCGCAATTTCATAGATTTTTACATCTACACGAATAAGTAGCTCTGCTGCTCGTTCAATTCTATAATTATTTAAGTAATCTTTAAAGGCAATACCATATTGTTTTTTAAAAATTTGTCCTAAATAAGCACTATTAATATAATACTTTTTACTTAAATCTTTTAAACTTAGGTTATCCATATAATGCTCTTCGATTTCTTTATCAATTTGCGTAAGCACACCACCGAAAGCATATTGTCTTAATTGCCTTAAGTATATAGAAAATTCTAATATGAATTTTTTAAAGTGTTTTAAACTTCCTCTTACTGACATAGGTTTATAACCTTGTTGTAAAAGCATATTAAAGACCTCTTCTTCATTTACATCAGGCTTTAGTTCCTTCGCAAGGATAATCATATTAAACAATAAATAATTCATATTCATATTGATAATATTAGGCTCTACTACAAGCTCCTTTAAATAATTATAAACAGTCTCTATTTTTTCATCGATAATATTGGTATCGTATTCTTCGATTGCTTTGATTAAACCATCTAATATCTCTTTATCGATAATGCAATTATGATTATTTAATTGTTCCTTATCCATTTCTTCATAATAAGTTATGGAATTAGCTTTCGATACCTGTTTAAGCCCCTTAGCTATCGTAGCTGATTTATAGGATTCAGAAAGCATACTAATATGTTCAACACGCTGACCTATATATAATATAAGTCGTACTGCAAACAGTTTACTAATTTCATCATATAAATTACTTATATACTCCTTTTCACTCATACCCACCATGTCTGCAAATTTCTTTGCATAAATAAAACCGATAGAAGATTCCTCTTCCTCTTTGTTTTCATGAAGAATAGCATGATAATAAGACTCACCTAATAATTCTTTTAAAGAATCATAAATAAGATTGGTTGTATTTATATCCTTTTCATTAAGTTCATCTGCCATAAAAGGTTCAATTATAATATAGCGAATGTCCTTATTATCCATTAAGTATTTATCCACATAAGCCAAAGCTTCTTCTTCCTGCTTTCCAACAAGAAGTTGATTGATATAGCTATCAAATACTAGCTTATTCGTAAAATCGTTCTTCTCTTTTTCTTCTTTTTTCTTTTTATAACGTAGCTTAAAATCATCTAATGAATGAATTAATTCATCTTTTTGTACAGGCTTTAATATATAATCCACCACTTCATATTTAATTGCCTTTTTAGCAAATTCAAACTCATAATATCCACTTAATAATATAAAATGAATCTCCTTTGATATGTTATTAAAGGTATATTCAATTAAATCGATACCACTCATCTCAGGCATCTTGATGTCCGTAATAATTAAATCAAAATGATTTTCTTTTATCAATTCAAATGCTTCTTTCCCATTAGAAGCTTCTTTACAAATGCAAAATCCATGCTGCTCCCAATCAATTAATATTTGTAAACCCTGACGAATAAATGGTTCATCGTCCACAATTAATACATTAATCATCTGTCCCTTTACCTTTCTATCCCTCGTTTTCCATATGCATAAATAATAGGCATACGAATACTAATCTTTGTTCCACTTTCTACTTCACTTTCGATATGAAATTGAATATTTCCATCGCAGTACATCTTAAACCTTAAAAATGCATTTAATATACCTGTACTTTTAACCTCATAGAGCATTTTACTATCCCCAGTTTCAATCATACTCATGATTGTCTTATATTTATTTTCATCAAAGCCCCTACCATTATCCATTATTTCAATGGTAAGAAACTCATCATCTTTAAATATATTTAAGGTAATTAATCCATCTTTCGTAGTTGTCTCAATTCCATGTATACAAGCATTTTCAATGAATGTAGCTATGGCAAGCTTTGGAACAATATAATTCATACATTCATCCATAATAAAATACTGATATTTAATTTTATCCCCAAATCGATACTTTTGAATATTAATATATTTTTCTACGAAACTGATTTCTTCACCTATGGAACTATAATCCGAGCCCCAATCCATACTTTTACGAAACAAAATTGCTAGATGCCCAATAATATCTGCGGTTTCTTCTTCTCCTTTTATAAGACTTCGCATTCTGATACTTTCTAAGGTATTAAAT
>JAFAEB010000064.1 GCA_023424235.1 Bacillota bacterium | reverse complement strand
TAATCCTCCCACCATTTTGAAAAGTCCCATACTGTGGTAAATGTAGTATCCGGTGCTCCGGAAGTTGCCATTTTACATTTCGGCAATTGAACAATACGAACTTCAGGTGCTTTTTTCAGTTTTTCAGTTACTTCAAATAGGCGGTTAAGATTGGATGGATTGCCATTATAATCTACATTAACAAGTTGATTTTCTATTTCCTTTGCTTTTTCATAAAGTAATTTAATATCTGAATTTTTGCCAAAATCAGATTTCTCAATCTGGTGAATAAATTCTAAAACAACCTCTTTTAGTTCATGTAAAAGAGAAACTTCACCATCAATATCATCAACCTTTTTACCCAACACCTCTAATACAATCTCAGAACCGCTATTGTTAAAAATACGCTGTATATCTTTAATGCTAATATTAAGCTTACGTAATATCAATACCTGTTCCAGTCTTTTTATGGCCTCTTCATTATACATTCTGTAGGCATAATTATCACTACGGATACTGTTAATTAATCCCATATCCTCATAATAACGAAGAGTGCGTGCTGATATATCATATTTCGTTGATATATCTCTGATTTTAAATAACTCGTTCATATTAACCTCCAACTTTTTTGGTTTTAGTATATACTCTTCCCCAACGACAGAGTCAAGAGGAGATTAAAATAAACTAATAACTTATCCAAATCAATATGCTCATAATAAGAATTCACTCTTGCCATCTCCATTTTGAAAAATACTTATTAGTTGAAAACCTAACATATTGAGAACTATCATTATTATGAAATCTACGTAAAGCACCTAATTGATTTTCTACATCCTCTTGAAAGCCTTTATCTTGCATATAATCTTCTAATAAAACATTAGGCTTAGATACAATAACCTTGGGATATTTTTGTATTTCTAAATATTCTTTTTCTGTATACATAACTTGAAGCAATCCATTTGCTGTGGAAAAAGGATTGAAAACACCAAATTTAGAGAAAGAAACTAATGAGCCTATACCAATAAGAGCTATTAATATAAATCCTAGGATAATTATCATATTTTTCATTATTTACGACCTCCTATAATAATCCTATTATAATCTTAATGATTCTACAAGTTTTTCTACTTACTCATCCTCAAGTTTGACCCTTAATAAAGTTTGAATCTTTTCTATTTGAACATATAGAGAACTTTATTAAACGATTTCGATACTATAGTTTTTCTCAAATATTTCATTACTTTTTAGCTCGTTAGACCATTCTCTTTCATCTAGCGTTCCATGAAAGAATACACTATCACTTCGACCATACCATGGTTCATTACATAGAAATGGTGCATTCTTTTTTGGCGGTGTCCATAAACCAAATAATGGTGCATCAAACTCAAATGATATAATATCTAAATACGTCTCAGTTCTATTTCTGGTAATAATATTAATAGTTCTTTATCTTCGTTCTCACCTTTCCAATAAAGAATATAATTAACCTTAGCTGTAGTTATTTGATACCCTTTCATTCTATGTTTACTAATATCACTTTTAAACTTTGATGAAAAATATAGAACATTATTACCATTTTGAATGAAACATCCCTCTTCCTTAACAAGTAATAAATCACCACTAATTAAGTTTTCAATTTGCTTTTGCCTATATTTAAAATCCGATAAATATACATCACGGTAACCTAATTGAATTCGTATAATATCACTTTCATCATACTTTATATTATCCTTTTGATATTCTAGGTTATCAATCTGTCCATAATATGAATAATTAGCTATATTATAAAGATAATCCCCATTATAATGAATTGTAAGACTCTTCTTTGCTCTCGTCATACCTACATATAACTGGCGTTTCATCTCATCGGATTGAATACTAATATCTTTTAGCATAATTATAACATGATCATATTCCCAACCTTTAGACTTATGGATAGTCCCCACTATGATTGAATTTCGGTTATTATGATAGAAATCTTCTTCTTGAGACTCGTATACATAGGACATCCAATCTGAAACATACTTGTACTTATTATTCGTTTCCTCAAACTCCCTAACTAACTGCTCACAAATAAATAAGTTCTTGCTATTCCTATATTTCAGACGCAATTTTTGTTTTGCTTTATCCCATACCTCATCGAGGATTAAATAAGTATCCGGTTTCAAATCTAACTCATTTATAAAATATCGTACTTCAACTAAATTATATAATAAATAACTCTCATTACTTTGTAATAACTTTGCTTTTATACCATTCATCTGCAATTGTGCTATAAGTTGCAATGCTTCTTCATTTGTTGCAGTTAATACACATGTAGAACTTAATATTCCATCTCTTAACATGGTATTTACTAATGGGATAACTATATTACGGCTCTGATATTGAATAATTTTTATCTGTCCATTATCAGCTTGAACAGGCATAATAGGTGTAAGTTTTAATCTGTTTTTTATTTTAATTACATATGAATTAGTAAATGTTACAATATTGGATTTACTTCTATAGTTTTCAACTAGTTCATAGAATTTAGCATTGTTACGTTTTAAAAACTCTTGCATGTATTTTGAGTCTGAGCCGCGAAATGAATATATATTTTGATCATCATCCCCTACTGCAATCACTCTCATATCATCATTCTTATCTATTAAGGCTTGTATTAGTCGAAATTCATTTAATTCTATATCTTGTGCTTCATCGATAACTAGAACTGTCTTAGTAATTCTTGAAACTTCTACATCTCCATTTATTATTTGCTTATATGTTTCTTCAATTACATCTATCGATTTTTCAATATTACCAACTTTGCCCAATAAGTCAAAACAATACGAATGAAATGTTTTTATCTCAACATAATGTGCGGCATTACCAATTAATTTTAATAACCGTTTCTTAAACTCTGTTGTAGCTGCTCTTGAAAAAGTTAACATTAAAAGTTGTTCATGTTTAATATCTTCCATTAGAAGCAATGAGGCTAATTTATGCACGAGTATACGGGTCTTTCCACTACCGGGCCCTGCTCCAACTACTATGTACTGAGAATGCTTATCATTGATTATTTGTAATTGAGCTGGAGACAGTTCCCCGAATAATTCCTGGAATTTTTTAGGTGTAATATTTTTTTGTATCTCATTCCCTTTTGATCCCTTAAAATATTTTTGTAAAAATGAACTATATTCCAATTGAAAATAATCTTCGACAAATATTAAAGCAGATTGATAATCATTCATCAGTTTTTTTGCATATTCACCAACTATATGAATCATCTGAGTTTTTTGCTCATAGTATTGCTTTAACTTCTTATAGTCTTCTAATTTATATCTAATTTTATTATCATGTTCTATTCTTTCTATACTTAATGCATTATATGATACTACAAATCCTCCTTCAATTTTTATAGCTCCTATTTTTGATAAATATAGCAAGGAATCCTCTAATTCATTAGAGCTAGCAGTCTGCTGTAATAACTGCATCTCAAAATTAAAATTATTTACTAATTCTAGTACTGAGAAATGTACTGTTGTATCGTTATTTACATTAAGACTTTCGAAATATTCCAAGTTTATTCTTGCAATATCATATCTTTTTTGAATAATTTGAAATACTTCTTCTTTTTTATAAGCAAAATTTACTCTAACTAAATTTTTGTTATATTGTGAAGTTTCCTTTGTTATTAACCCCTTGATTACCCAATAATTAATAATAGTCTTTATCATATCAGGAGTTATCTTCTTTATACCCTCCTCTTGTGCAAGTTCATTTTGTTCTTTTATATTAAGTACTGTTTGTTCTTCCCTTATTTTGCTCCAAAGAAACTCTTCCACCTTATAATAGCTATTCAATATCATCATGTTCTTAGCTATGCTACCTTTTTCATCCATAAACACAGATAAATCTTTTGCATCAGCCAAAATTTTTATTTCTCTTAATTTTTGAATAATATGAATCACTTGGCTTTTATCTAAACCTAAGTCATCGGCTAAATAATCAACCCTTGATTCAGCTTTTTGATCTTTCTCTAGATTTTTGCTTCTATTAGAAATAAGTTTCTGAATAATACGTACAGCCTCTTCTTTTTCACTATCAGTAAACTGACGTGATCTTTCAATTCTCTCTCTAGCTTCTATTACTGTTCTAGCCATAATACTATCTGCAAAAATTCTAGGCATATTTTGACCACGTTTAATATATCCAGCTTCTTCTAGCGCTGCAATTGCAGTTTTTACACGTGTTTCTATTTCTTTTACATTATCATCCCATCCCGCTTTTCTTGCTATTTCCAAAGCTGAACTTGACATCCTCTTTCTAGTTCTTGTTACTTCCTTTATTGCTTTCCATATTTGCTGAATTTCTTGTACACTTATTTTGGTCTGATTTAATAAGAGGAAATGTTTATTCAAATCCTCATCATTAAATAAAACAAAACACTCTGCTTGTATCGTTTGGTCTCTCCCAGCTCTTCCTGCTTCCTGCACATAGTTTTCTAAGGAGTCTGAAATATCATAGTGAATTACCATTCCAACATCTTTTTTATCTACACCCATTCCAAATGCGGAAGTAGCAACCATTATATCAATTTCACCACGGATGAACGCATCTTGATTATCACTTTTTTCCTTTTTTTCCATCTTACCGTGATAAGCTTTCGCATAATATCCGTCTTGGTTTAAGCTTTCAGCTAACTTAGTTGCTCTAGCTGTTCTAGATACGTAAATGATAGTAGGACATTTTTTATATTCAAGCAAACGGCGAATTGTTTCATACTTTTCACTTTCTTGCTTTTCTATTACTTGATAACTTAAATTTTTCCTAGATGCGCTTGCTGTAAAAAGTTCAAGTTCCAAGTTTAAATTATCTTTAAAGTACATTTTAATATCATCAACAACATTTTGCTTTGCTGTTGCAGTAAAACAAGATACTGGTATCATTTCTTCTAAGTTTTTACTCTGATATAATTTTTTCATAAAATCAGCGATATATAGATAATCAACTCTAAAATCTTGCCCCCATGCTGAAAAACAATGTGCCTCGTCTATTACGAAACGTATTATTTTTCTACCAAGTAATAAGTTTTCTATTGTCTTTGAACGTAAAGATTCTGGCGATATATATAATATAGTTGCATCACCATTTCTAACACGATTAATAGCTTCTGCCCTTTCAATCGGATCTAGCAAGCCGTTAATAGTGACAGCATCCGTAATTCCATTTCTCTCTAGATTATCAACTTGATCTTTCATAAGAGATTGTAACGGAGAAATGACAACGGTTAAACCTTTTGTATTTCTACCTGCCATTAAAGCAGGAACTTGAAATGTTATAGATTTTCCACCACCAGTGGGAAATATTGCAAGTATGGATTTATTAGCAATTGCAGCTTTAACAGCGGATTCTTGTAACGGTACACCATCAAAATCTCGATATGCATCATAACCAAAAAATCTCTTTAACCCTTTATTTGCGTTCAATTCTTCCTTACAATAATTACATCCTGTTATACATGGAGTACCACGAAGTTTATGTAATATAATATCAACCTTCGCATATTGTTTTATAATCCATGGCGGTATTATTGAATAGTCATCATTTACATGGATAAGAGATAAACTATAAGCTAACTCAACAGGGTTTTCATTTATTAATCTTTGTAAATCAACATTTTCACAAATTAATCCAGCGAACAGTTCTTTTACAATTAGTATTATGTTCAGATTTCTTGATTCATAATTTAAATATGAAAATAGTCCACTAAATTCTTTTTTATCCTTTAATAAAAGATAATATATTTCCTTCAACTTATCAGGAAGATTCTTAAATGTTTCTACTTCATCAAAAAACAAATCTCTTGCCTTCTTCGCATCATTAAGAGGATTATTCAACTCATCTACTTGAAGTTTGTCATCTTTAATTAATGCATGGTACGGTCTCTGCGGAAAAAGTAATGGTGACCAATATAATGTGTCTATGATACGTCGATCATCATAAAGAACAGAAATATTTTTACTGACAACAGTTCTTAGAAATACTAAGTCAAAGTGAAATATATTATGACCACATAAAAAATCTGAATCTGCTATAAAGGATTGAAAATTTTGCAATATTGAGCTATGAATAAACTCCCCATTTACATTTATTCCGCCAAAATCTACTATTTGATTATCCTCAGATACCTCAGTATCTATAAATGTTATCCCTCTCATAATAATCCCTTATCCATCGTTAATTATTTTCATTGTATTTAATTCCCATTATACAATATCAAATAATACTTTGAAAGGTAAATTTTTGAAATTCATTGAATATAATAGGACGTAATTTCTATTACATAAAAAATGACTAGTATATCTGTATTTTCTAGGCGCACTAAAAAAAGACTAACCCACTTTTGTAGGATAATCTTTTTATTTAATCCGTTGCGGGATTCGAACCCGAACAATTCTATGAAAGTACGATTGAGAAAGAGTTAGAATTACTTAGACAATTTTGCTATCTCCCAAATAACTTCAAAACCTTTAGAAGAATTATGATAGGACGCAACAAAAAGACATTCAGAAGAAACATATAATCTCCAATTTGTTTTATTTCCATCTTTATCTTTTATATCATATTGATACTTAACCCCGTTATCCCGTAAAATTTGGTCGTCAAATCCCCTATCACACAAATACTATAAATAGTACTTCTGTTATATATCTGCACACATATTGATTCCCTTTACAAATTCCATTCCACGTCCCCAAGATTTACCTACTCCGAAACTATCATATTATGCTTAAGTTTAGTTTTTCAGTTTTCTTATCATTCATGTTTATTCACTTAACCATTTCTTTAATATTATCAATTGGCTATCATATTTTTCTAATTCTTGGATGGTTCTAATCACTTGCTCCGCTCCTAATTTTTTCTCATCTTCGTCACTACTTTCAATTCCTAACGCCCGTTTTAAACTGTATTCTAACCAACCAAGCATACCAGCATAGCCACTATTAAGTACACAATCCCAATCAATGTTTTTTGTACTCATATAATCACTATAAGCATTTAATAGAATTTTAAATTTGCTTTTATCTAATTCACCTTTTCCATTATTAGTCCAATAGTTTAAAACTTCTAATAATTCTTGATATGGGTTTACATAACCCGCTGCTTCCCAGTCAATGAAAAATGGTTTATCATGATACCAAATTACATTTTTAGGGTCTAAATCTCTGTGACTGATTACCATAAACTCTGATAATTTAAACAGTGATTCATTTATTAGAGTATTCCAATACATTAATTTATCAACCATTTTAGCGTAAGCTTCGAGCCAAAAGGCGTTTAACTCTTTTCCACTAACTAGTAATTGATTCCACTTATAGATTGTAGAATCGTTATTATCTTTTTTTACTTGAGGGATAGTAATGTTTAATTGATGAATTTTACCTAATGAACTTCCTATTTGATAACAGTGTTTTTCGCTGATTAGAGGAGGAAAAATTGATGCACCTTCAATCCAATTAAACACCATATAATATTTATTATTGGAATTTAAAACATTTTTCCCGTCAATATTTAAAGCTGCTATAACGGGTAACTGTTTGGAAAAGGCATTTGCGATTCGTTCCGAATTAATCATATTTTCCATTACGCCACTTCTCTGCATTAATGACGGATTAAGCCATTTTACAGCGTATATATTTGCTTCAGTAGTTACCTTAAACATTTTGTGCATGAGTCCACCTGAAATACTTGATGGTTCTTGTACTACGTTTCCAATTTTATATTTATGAAACAATATTTTAATATCATCATAAATTTCTATAGTGCTCATATTAACTCCCATTTAACTCTGCATTTACAGCCGAAATGATTGGTTATAAATGCAGAGTTTATAATAATTCTAAATCGCTTTAATAATTCCGAGCATTGCAGGGTCTACCCGTCTTGTCATTGTATATGCATAATTTGAAAAGTGTTTATCCCAAAACCCTCTTGCTGTAGGATTGATTGTTCCGTGAGTGACAAATACTCTATCTATTCCGCTTTCCTTAATTTTATTGTTAGCAAAAGCAAGTAGAGCTGCACCCACTCCTTGTCCTCTATAGTTTGGCTTGATGAAGACAACTCCCATTCCTATAGCTTTGGAATCAGTTTTGGCAAATTCAATATCTGTTTGTTCAGTACCAATCAATCCAATAAGCTGATTGTTATGAAAAGCTGCAAAAATACGTATATCTTCACTTAATAAATCTTCAAATCTGTCTTCAATTGGTAGAAATTCATTACAATGATAGAAAACGGGACTTATACGCAGATGGTTTATTAAGTTACGATATAATTCAATTACATCTGTTCTGTACTCTAATATTTGTGTTCTATCCAATTCAGTAAAAATTAAATCATTGTTATCTGATGGAATTTTAATAGCTGTATTTCGGATCACATCTGTAGTATCCATAGAAAAAGCACTCATAATATACATATTAAGTACATCTCTATCATGAGCATATACATTTATTTTCAAACTCTGGGCATACTTTTCACAAATTTCAGCAGCTGTAGCTTGAAATAGATGGCCAATAACTTTTTCACGATTTTTATTTCTGATTCCGTAACCATAAAGAGGTGATGTAGCCTCCATTACCCCATTACCGTTATCATAAATTTGACTAAACGCCAGAAATCCAACAGGTTCATCATTTTGAAAAGCAATACGCCCAATACCATTTTCAAATAATGTTTCAATCTTTGATTGATAAAATTCTCTATTATCGATATTACCTAAAGCAGTTACAGATTGTTTCTCCAAGTCATAATTTTCCTGTGCCATTTCAACAGCGATTTTAATATAGTTTGAATCAAGTGGTTTACAAATAAGTTGTTTATTCAAAGTTATCCTCCATTATGTTAGGAGGGTTATAGTAAAGTGGCCCTCCTATATTTATTTGAATTAATTTTAGTTATTTTCATATGATAACACCCTTTCATATTTTATTTATTATAACGCAAAAGCGATATAAACAAGATTAACAAAAAATCTATTTAATATTGATTATACCAGAATAAGTAAAATAAATCGTTCTTATACATTTTTTATTCTCTTAGCATCACAAAATAAGTACTAGACTTCTCTTGAGTATGCTTTTAAAATATCCATAATACAATTTTTATATATGTTTCCATTTAGTACATCTCCATTAGGATTAAAACAGAGTGTCCAAACATCCCTTGAATCATCATCAGCGTATGGATTAATATACTCAATATTTTCATCGAAATACTCACTTAAATACTTCTT
Organism: Bacillota bacterium; assembly: GCA_023424235.1. Classification (GTDB taxonomy): domain Bacteria; phylum Bacillota; class Clostridia; order Lachnospirales; family Lachnospiraceae; genus Anaerocolumna. The sequence goes on along the minus strand of JAFAEB010000064.1, from coordinate 1,881 downwards.
TGCGCTTCCTTCTGGCCAAATAACATTGCCTGATGACACCTCAAATCCTTTTTCTGTAAATTTTAATAAAACTCTCTAGTTCTTTTATTATATTGATTATCATTCTCTTTGCTCACAAGCCATGCAGGATGAAGTTTAATCGGTATTCCCTCATCTTTTGCACAATCAGCAAAGAAACTAACAAACTCTAAAGGAATTGTTTCCTCATGGAATGCATCAACAGAAAGCATAATATAATTCAACCCACTTTCTGCTAGCATGTGCGTAACTTCCCTTATTCGTTCCTTGCTTTTGCTAAAGAACCCATTCGTAATCATTTCTCTTTTGGGTATCCCAGCTTCTGTCGCAGCTGTATGAATCTTGCAAACATCCTCTGGATATAACAGTGGTTCTCCGCCAAATGTCATTAAAATCTTCGTTATAGAACATCTTTATAAATCAAACATGTAAAGGTACGTTCTCTAAAAAATCTTTCTCAACATTTGCTACCTTAACCCCATACTCAATCATTTCATTCCAAGTATCATCTCTCAGTGATGAGATAGAAAAGAATTTACCTGGTAACACAACATATAGCTGATTATCACTAAAAGCATGAACATACCATGTAAGTTTTACCTCATCCTTCAGAATGTTTAATAATTCCTCAATATTATCATCTGGTACATGGTACTCATTTATATGCCATGTTGAATATTCGTCATCTGATACATTTTCAATTCTTTGTGAAAAGAAATAAGGCTTTACTAAGGTTAATGTTTTTTCACTTTTTAAACTTTCCTCAATTATTCCCAATCTAAACATCATATACCTCCAATTATATTAAATGAATATTGCTGGTCTATCATTAAACTGCTTTTTATATATCATAATAAACCCCACTTCCTAAGTTCTATTATAGCCCAACAAGAACATATGTTCAATATAGAAAAGCACGAGACGGGAGATTCGAAGTAACTTAATTTATTATCAAAATGTTATTGTTGTAAAATAATATATTCCATATGTACATCTGTTGGGCTATTTTCATATAGCTCTGGTATTAATTCTTCTGTATATTTACAGCCTAATTTGTAATATGCTTTCTGACTTTCTTCAGATGAACTTGCTACTATATATAACTTTTTGTAGTTATATGCAGAAGCCGACTCTACACATCTTTTAAATAATTCTTTTCCAATTTTTTTACCACGATATTCATATGAAACATGAAGTTCTGAGAGTTCTATATATTGTTTTCTACTACCAATTAGTATACCATCAATACCTGAAAACCCTATAAGTTTATCATTATCAAAGGCTCCAAATAACTTTCCACCATGCTGTAAAATTGTATAAAATGTTTTAATTTTTCGTTTCTTTGCAGATTCATCCCAATTTTCAATATGAGGTGAAGATTTTAATACATATTCTCCATTTTCAAAGCACCAGTCCTTTAAAACATTTTGGTATCTGTTGAAATGTTTTAATATATTATCATCTAGTTCATTTAAATGTATTTCACGATAGATTATTTCCACTGACAGTCTCCTTATCCTTACTGTAGTAACTTAGGCGTTTGCATAACGCCACAACCCGCATAAATACGTATTGTGTATTTAATTTACTGTATATTATGCTTATTTGGCAAATAGAGCTCCATTCCAAGCGATATAGAATTCGTTTATCGAGGCATACCGTTCAGTTCTTTCTAGAGCGACAGATTTTAGTACAACATCATAGCACGCTTTGCTTAATTCCCAGTTCTCAATAGAGCAAGGTGTAAATGCGTTCATTTTATATCGATGTCTTACTTCAGCATCTGTATAGTTACCGAAAAAACTGTCAAAAAGCAACGCTCCAAGTGCAAATACATTTGTAGCTTCATCAATTACAGCACCA
>JAFAEB010000017.1 GCA_023424235.1 Bacillota bacterium | reverse complement strand
ATTTAATCCCAAAGTTGAGTAAAAAGTGATATAGTTCTGATTAGCTTTTTCACGTACTTTCATTGTCCTTACATATCCTATACTACTAGCTACACCCACTTTAATATTCATTTTCCTACCATCTTCTGATACAGAATATTCGTAAATGAATACATCTGATCGTTTATTATTTAGGCTTAAAAGTATAAAACAAGCTAATATGAGTATAAGGAATACAAATATGAATTTCTTCAATGTTAATCTCCATTCTATAAACTAAATTATTTTACCTTTATACCTACGTTCAATTACTGTAAGTAAAGGGCTCTTTTGATTTATAAATTTCGTGGAAAAATCCAAAGTATAAAATATCATCCTCCATACATTTAATTAGGTAGGATAATTCTTCATCAAAATCCACTTGGTTACCATTATTATAGCACACCTCAAAATGATCAACAATGTTTTCCATCAGATTTACTTGTAGAAATAAAGGTAATTGCTTCAATGTTTCTTCATCAATAATAGTTTCAAAACGATAACCTTCTATAACACAATTAAAATAATCTTCCATAAACTTTTTGCGTTTTTCTACGTCTTCTTCAAATTGTACCCATCCCAGACCATTTCTCCATAAAGAAGCTAGATCAAACATATACCAGCAATAGCATGCATTATCAAAGTCATATACGGTAAGTTCTCCTGTTTCAAAATCAATCATGTAATTGCCATCGTTAAAATCAAAATGAACTAAGCCATAGCTTTCTTTATCTCTATCGAATCCTTTAAGAGTATGAAGTAAAGATATTATTTTGTCTTTCAGTATTGGCAATGAGGAAGGTATAAGTTTATATATATATTCTTCATTATATTTATCAGAAAAGTGATACCTTACATGAGTGGGCTTATATTCCTTTGATAACTGATGCATCTTTCCTAATACATTGCCACAATTATAGTAATATTCTGTAATGGGAACACCATCACGATATCTATAATGATTTTCATAGAATAATTTACCTTTAGCTTTTTCAAAGATTGAGAGATAGAAAGTATGATTTTCATGGTGTATCTCTTCTACTAAGTTACCCTTTTGTGAAGTAATCACATTAGATACAGGTGCACCACCATCGAACAGATACCTGACATATTCTAATTCACCTAGGTAGTCTTCTAACTTCCTGTCATTTAAGTATGATACTCGTATAATCTTAGGTGTACTTCCCTCCTTCTGGCAATTAAAAACTATATTTCTACCACCATCATGAGCATTGATCATTGTAGTTGTATAATCAGTAAGGCCAAATAATGCAGTAATAAAAGTATTTAAATTCTTATCTAAGAAATGTACACTCTCTTTATATGTCATATGCAATCCCCCTATCTTCTTTTAGAATCCCTTCATCAATTCTTCGAGTAACACTATTGGTATAAGGGATAAAATGCTTATTCCAAAACTTATAGGCAGTAGAGTTAAGACTTTCGTAATCCACACCTAAAAGTTGATACCCATCATTCTTTAAATCGTCGATCATTCTATTTAGAATATTTTGAACAATTTCCTCTCCTCTATATTCTTCTAAACAATATGCTCCACATATATTCATCATATCTTTTCTATCAGTAATAAAGTTCTCACCGCCTAACTTAACTTCAACAAAAGCTATAGCTCTGTCCATATCGTAAGCGGCATATATTATGGAGTTTCTTTGCTCTGCCCTGCTAATCCAGTTTTTATAATCATCCTTAGAAGTATAAATAAAACAAGGACTTTTACTTAAATGATTTGATAATTGTTCACGTAAGCTTCTGATAGATATAGCTTCATTGTGACCTAGTCTCCTTATTTGTATATTTGTATCCTTCTTTAAAGGGATAGGATTCATTAATCTAATACTATCGATACATCTTAAACCAAATCCACAAGTAAATAGAGCATGCTTCGCTTGTTCATCATGAGCAAATAAAGAGATACCATGATATGTGATTCCTTGATTAACCAGGTGGTTAGCTGCTGCTTGATAAAGAAATCGATAAATTATATCTCTATCCTTAGCAATGGAACCATGAGCATGTTAGGGTGAAAAAGTTCCTCTTGCCGCTGTTTTAAAGGCATTATCCCATGGTTCATAATAACATAAATATCCGATTACTTCATCATTTCTTATAGCTACCATTCCGAGACCATTCTCTGCAAAATGTTTTAAATCAGGAAATCTTGTAATCTCTGGAAGACCGGGAACACATTGCTTTTCTTCTTCGTAGTTTTTTATTAGTAAATCTTGTGCTTCTTTAAGGTGCTTATGGGTAAAATTAGTTATCTTCATGATGACCACCTACTTTTTTCATTTTTCGATCATATAATTTTTTAGTTACATTCTGATGATTTTTATTACGCATATAGGTAGACTTATTATGAACAAAAGCAGCTTCTTTTTGTAATTTTAGGTAACTTTCATAGCGTTCAAAGGATAAGTTCCCGTCTTCGATTGCATTTCTTATTGCACAACCAGGTTCCTTTACATGTTTACAATCTTTATATTTACATTGCCCCATGTACTTTTCTACATCAGCAAAGCTCTCACTGATACCATTAGCTACGTCCCATATCCCTAGTTCACGCATACCAGGCGTATCGATAATCATTACACCACTATCTAATCGGATTAGTTGGCGATGGGTCGTTGTATGCCTTCCTTTGCTATCAACCTCACGGATATCTTTAACAGTCATTACTTCTTCTCCATTTAGTGCATTCACTAGGCTTGATTTTCCTACACCTGATGAGCCTAGAAATACAATTGTCACACTCTTCTTTAGGTACTTCTCTAAGGTATCTAGTCCATGTCCTGTATGAGCACTAATAACATGAACCTTAACTCCATTAGCAATTTGGTTTACAGAATCAAGGTAGTCACTATAATCTTCTACTAAGTCTGCTTTCGTTAGTATCACTACAGGGGTTGCACCCGACTGCCATGACTGTGCTAAATAACGCTCAAGGCGTTTCAGATTTAAATCATGATTGAGAGATTGCATGATAAATACATAATCAAAATTAGCCGCAACGGTTTGTTCTTTTATCGTTTTAACGTATTCTGCTGCATGGCCTGAATAATCATTTCTAGAAAACTTTGATATTCTTTTTAAAGTTTTCATAATTACACTAGTCCCTGAATCATTGTATTGAATTTCAACAAAGTCACCAGTGGTTGGGAAAGCTTGTGTATAATTATTGAAATAGACACTGGACTTTAGTTTTCCTATACACTCACCATATTCTGTTATAAGATTATAACTCTCTTTATGGACTGCTGTTACTCTCGCATAAGTTACATTTTTATCATATTGATAATATTCTGGTATAAAACCGTAGTCAATTAAGCTCAAATTCTTGATTCCTCCATTTTTAGTTTGTATTGGTTTTGTTAGTGTTTTTTCCTTGTTACTTATTAAGTCAATTACCTCCTTTTTTAAAAAAGGGCGCAAAAATACCGTAGCAAGCAGCCGTTCATGCTGTCTACTACGGTTCATAAAAATGCAAAAAAATAACACACCTTAAAGTGTGCTCATAATGCAATGATATTGTACCAAGCTTTTGTATCACGAAAGGTTACTTTTTTGGTGCACAAATAAAAAGGGATATATCCCTAAGTAATCTGTGTTGCACCCATATTAAGTTTTATTTTAAAGACACCTCTAATATTTTTGCCATTTAATAAACACTCCTTTCGTATCTGCCTATATAGCAGAACATTAAATTTACTATATTTTACCATGCTATGAATAAGAAGTCAAATATATTTTAGATTTGAGCTTCGTAAAGAAAAGAACATATGTGAACTACAGAGCTATTAATAAAGGAATCCAAACGACTAATGATAATATAAGAGCGATAATAAGTTGAACTAAGGCATTTGACCTTTTCTTTTTCATTATTATTAAGCTATTTTCCTCTGATTCCATATGGAATTCAGGAATACTAAATGGTACATATGCAAATAAAGGGAGTATCAGTAAAAATAATAACTCGCCTTTATTGCCTATTCTATCAGGAGTAAATGTTAATCCAAAATGAACTGATGTAATTGTTGGTATTATAAGCCAGCAAATAAATCCACCAATAATAGTTATCCATATAACTAAACTTCTACCAATATTTAGCTTTCTTGTCATTTTAACAATCATTCCTATCCTCCTTAAAATTACTTTACTAAATGTATAATTCATCTCTCAATGAGAACACCAGAAAAAGAACAAACAAATAATTGTGTATTATGTATTTGTACCATATAGTTTCTGCTGTATTAACAAAGCTTCATCTGAAAATCTAACCGTATTCCAATAGTCACGTACATCAATTTCATATATTTCAACTGGTTTTACACTAACACTAGATATATACTGGCCGTATTCTATTTTTTGAAAGGTACTTGCATCCATTTTGTAAATATAGCCTTTTCCATTAGGGTTTAAGCTACCATATTCAATGCATGTTTTACCATCATTCGCATGAAAACTTAGTTTTCCATTAGGTTCATCTGGATACCATCTAATAGGTAGAGCAAATGGGATCACATCTTCAAATTTTTCGTAAGCATAGATTGCTTCATATGAATCGCATGATCTATTACCACTAGCTTTATGTGGTTTCACAATATCGAACTTATATTGGCTTCCATGGTATAGATAAGTTGGTTTCATTATTAACACCTCGTAATTACTATAATTTAGTAACAAAGATTTTGTTATAAGTTTATCTATTAATTGCATTTAAATATCTAGTGTTTTTATAAAAAGGAATCATAAGCATCGTGTTATGATCCCCTTTAAAATTAGTTAACTTATTTTTTGATAGCGGTCATGACCATTAGAGTAAGGTAGTTTTCTGTATCTGCATCGTGAAGTTCATCATCGGCTGTCATTCTCCAAATAGCTTTGCCTTCAGGTATTTCCTCAGCACAGGTTACTTCAACCAAACCAGATTTTTGCCAAAGATGTTTCCACCAATCAGCGCTATGCCATGCATACATATTAGGTTCCCAAAAAGGTTTCATTTGTTCAGGAAGTCCATCCGTAAATTCTCTTGTAAGGCTAGGGTTAATAAGTCCAAACTGTCCACCTTGCTTTACTAGCTTAGCATAGTGGTCACCTAAATAACATTCATCAGTACCAAAGTAATGGTAAGCATCTATGCTAATTGCAGCATCAAAGAAATTGCTTGCGTAGGGTAAATTATGTGCCTCTGCATGAAACGGAAATACTTTATCTTCCACTCCAGCTTTTTTAAATCGTTCAAAGTTTTCAGTTGCAGGGAACCATAAATCATTAGCAAAAACGGTAACACCATATTCCTTTGCTAATATAATTGAGGTAAACCCTGCACCACATCCCATATCTAAGACACGCATTCCTGGTTTTAAGTCCATCTTTTCACATAAGATTTCTATCAGGTATAACGCATTAGGCCCCATAATATAGTTATAGCTGTGACTTTTATTAAAGTCTTCAATTAATTCATTTATTAATGTTTCATACTTGTCTTTAAAGGTAAAATTTCGCACTTTAAGAACCTCCTATTGTTGTTATTATCACTTACGCTACATTAGATAAGCAATAGAATAACAAGCAAAAGTAGCTTTATATAAATACCTTTGGTTCTACTCTATTGCCACCTCATAAACAATGCTTAACATTAACATAAATACCACTTCCTTCCATATGTAATAAATAAACTATATCATTCTTAGAGTTTATTATCAAGATAATTTTTGGAATATATTTCATATTATAAAACGAATAGTTGATAGATTTCTACAACTTTCTACCATTGAATTTATAATGCTTTTTAATATGAAATATGATATAGTAAAAAGAATATTGTTTAAAGCTATGTTAATATAGAGGTAGTTAAGCCTTATTTTAATCTGCTTAAAAAGAAGAAAATAAATAGATATGATATACGAATCACAAATTAGTTTTGTACAAAAGCGAGGTAATAGAAATGGAAATATACAATTCACATATAGTAACACCGAAAATAAGCATAGCACCAATGGTTGATGTAACAAATCGGCATTTTAGGTATTTTACAAGACTATTAACGAAAGAAGCTCTTCTATATACAGAGATGATTTCAGCAAAATCAATTATGTATGGAGATATTGATAAAATACTATATTTTAATAAAGAAGAAGGAAATGTGGCCCTCCAAATTGCTGCTGCCACCCCCGAAGAAGCTTATCAAGCAGTTAAATTAGCAGAAGGATATCAATATAGCGAAGTAAACCTAAATTGCGGATGCCCATCGGATCGGGTGTCGGGTAACTTAATGGGTGCAGCATTAATGTCTTCAAAGAATCTGGTTTATGAAATTCTATGTGCTATGAAGGAGGCGACTAAAAAACCAATAACAATAAAGCATAGAATTGGTATTGATGGTACTGGCATAATAGATGATAAAGATGGGAAGAGAATTTTAGAAGGTTATGAGGATTTGCTAGAATTTTTAGATACCGTATCCAAGGCAAAACCGGATCGATATACCATTCATGCCCGCAGTGCTATACTTAAAGGCTTAAGCCCTAAAGAAAATAGAGAAATACCCCCACTTGATTATGACATTGTATATCGACTAAAAAAGGAATATAGCCATTTAAACATTGAAATAAATGGTGGATTTAAGACTGTAGACTCCATTAAAGAAGCACTAACTAGGGTTGATGGCGTCATGCTCGGTAGAGTAACTTACGAGAATTGCTATTTATTAGCTTCTCTTGATAAAGAAATAGGTGAACCTTCAGAAGAAGTTCCAATTAAAAGAGGTGAAATCATAAAAGCATACCTACCATATATCTTAAATGAGTTAGAGAATGGAATAAGTATTTTTTCATTAATTGAACCATTACAAAGTCTCTTCCATGGGCAAAGAGGGAATAAGATGTATCGACAACTATTATCGTCTCCATCCTTGAAGAATGATAATATTGTAAATATAGTTGACAAACTCTTAAGTGAAATGCCGCAAGCGTTATTATGGGAATCATAAAACAATATGACATCATATAAACTATAAAACTAGATTAGCGTACTTATTCAAATTAATAAATGATAAAAATAATGGAAATGTAATAAAAAAAAGAAAATTAATTAATAGATAGAAAAGTAATTAATAGAAAGTAATTAATAGGAAAGTAACTAATAGATAGAAAAGTAAGTCCTTCCACATATATTTCATAAATGGTAGGACTTACTTCTTTATTATTGTACTATATATTTTTCTTAATTTTTTACTTTATTTCGTGCTAATCCCTTATTACTATACATGTTCTATAAGGCTAGATTTTGGATTCTATTCTTAAGGTCAAGCACTTTCTCTTCAATCATTTTTGCAGTCTTAATAAATTCATCATCTGATTTACCGGAAGGATCAAGAAGCCCCCAATCTTCTCTATGCATACATGGTAAGTTAGGACAATTCACATTACAACCCATGGTGATTACTACATCAACATCTGGAATATCGGTTAATAGCTTACTTTTTTGAGTCTGATTCATGTCTATATCATATAAGTCTTTTATAATACGTACCGCATCTTGATTAATTTGTGGTCTTAGCTCTGTTCCAGCTGAATAACTTTCAAAAACATCCGATGCAAAATACTTACCTAATGCTTCTGCCATTTGTGATCTACAGGAATTATGAACACATATAAATCCAACTTTTAATTTTTTCAATTTAATTTCCTCCTAATGTTGCTTTCTATATCTATTTTGTTTTATATTATTCTCAATTACATCAGTTTCATTTTTACCCCATTATATTTAGTCGCTTTCTTATTAAATTCGAGAGTCTCATTTAATAAGAAAGTTTCATTTTTATGAGTTCTTATTTATACCAGATCCTTATTTCAATTGGTGCCTTCTATATTAGAGTATTATTTTATACTAAGGTCTAAGTTAATACTAGAGTCTCATATTATTAGTGTCTGATTTAGATTTAGTATCATATAAGCCATTTCTCTTTATCCTATCTGCTTACTACTTCGATCAAACCAAGCTTTCGTATTATTTGCAATTTTTACAAGAATTAGCATCACAGGTACTTCTACTAAAACTCCAACTATAGTTGCTAATGCTACAGGCGAAGTTGTTCCAAACAATGCAATTGCTACAGCAACGGAAAGTTCAAAAAAATTAGATGCTCCTATCATTCCCGCTGGTGCTGCTATTGTATGAGGGAGTTTTAAAACTTTTGACGCAATATATGCAATAAAAAAGATTAAAAAAGTTTGCAGTATAA
>JAFAEB010000005.1 GCA_023424235.1 Bacillota bacterium | reverse complement strand
GTATTGTCGAATCAAATGGTTTAAATGATATGTTTAACTTTATTCCAAAACAACCAGCAATAAGAATACCTAAATTATTAGCTGCAAGCGACGCCGCTTTTATAAGTCTAGCGGATAGTCAATTATTTGCAATGACTATACCAGCAAAGCTTCAATCATATATGGCATGTGGGATTCCGAACATTGCTTCAGCTACGGGCGAAACTGAGAAAATTATCAATGAATCTAAATCAGGATTATGCAGTAAACCAGGAAATGAGATGGAACTTGCTGAAAAGATAATTGAAATTGCAAAAATGTCTAAGAAAGAGTTAAGAGAGTATGGTGATAATGCTCGTAAATATTATGAACTAAATTTTAATAAACAACTACTTTTAGATAAAATGGATTATTATTTTAATAATGATTAAGAAGAGAGGTATATTTATGTTTAAAGGAAAAACTTTATTGATTACAGGTGGTACAGGATCATTTGGGAATGCAGTTATGAAGAGATTTATAGATACTGATATTAAAGAGATTCGAATTTTTTCACGTGATGAAAAAAAACAAGATGATATGAGAAAACTTTATAAGAATGATAAATTGAAATTCTATATTGGTGACGTTCGTGACTTAGAGAGTGTAAAAAATGCTATACATGGAGTGGATTATATTTTCCATGCAGCAGCACTTAAGCAAGTTCCATCTTGTGAATTTTTCCCACTTGAAGCAGTGAAGACAAATGTTCTAGGAACTGACAATGTACTTACAGCTGCTATTGAAAAAGGTGTAAAAAAGGTTATATGCCTTTCTACGGATAAAGCTGCGTATCCAATTAATGCGATGGGAATTTCAAAAGCGATGATGGAAAAGGTATTTGTAGCTAAATCAAAAATAGTTAATTCGGAAAGTACGCTCATATGTGGTACAAGATATGGAAATGTAATGGCTTCCAGAGGATCAGTAATTCCATTGTTTATAGAACAAATAAAGAATGGACAACCATTAACAGTCACAGATCCGAATATGACACGATTTTTAATGAGCTTAGAAGAAGCTGTTGAACTTGTTGTATTTGCATTTCAAAATGCTGAAGCAGGAGATATTATGGTTCAAAAGTCACCAGCATCTACTATCGGTGATTTAGCACAGGCAATTAAGGAACTTTTTAATGCAGATAACGAAATCAAAGTCATTGGTACTCGACATGGTGAAAAACTTTATGAAACACTTTTGACTAAGGAAGAATATGTGGTTGCAAAAGATATGGGTGGTTTCTATAAAGTACCAGCTGATAAGAGAGATCTTAATTATGACAAATACTTTGTTGAAGGCGATAAGAAACTTTCACTAGATGATGAGTATAATTCACATAATACTGAACGACTAAATATTGATCAAATAAAAGCAAAACTATTACAACTAGATTATGTTAAAGATCAATTGGAAAGTTGGGTTAGAAAATGAAAATATTAGTAACGGGAGCAAAGGGATTTATAGGGAAGAATTTAATTTCAGAACTTAAAAACAGAAATTATAATGATATATTTGAATATGATTTGAATACTGATCATTCTTTATTAGATAGATATTGTAAAGAGGCTGATTTTATATTTCATCTAGCAGGTGTAAATCGTCCCAAAGTTCAATCAGAGTTTATGGAGGGTAATTTTGGATTTACTTCAGATTTATTAAGTATTCTTAAAAAGTGTAACAAAACGTCTCCTATTTTAGTATCTTCTTCCATTCAAGCTGAGTTAAAAAACCCATATGGAGAAAGTAAAAGAGCAGGAGAAGAATTAATATTTTCTTATTGTAAAGAAACAGGAACTAAGCCACTTATCTATAGATTTCCTAATGTATTTGGGAAATGGTGTAAACCCAACTATAATAGTGCGATAGCAACATTCTGTCATAATATTACACGTGATATTCCAATACAAGTGAATGATCCTTCGGTAGTGATGAATCTTGTTTACATAGACGATGTAGTAAATGAACTAATAAGTGCGTTAGATGGCAATGAGAATAGAATAAATGAATTCTGTCAAGTTCCAATTACCTATACATTAACACTAGGTAAAATAGTGGATTTACTATATTCATTTAATAATAGTAGAAAAGAAAGATATGTACCAGATATGTCGGATACTTTTACAAAAAAATTATATAGTACATACTTAAGTTACTTACCTGAAGATAAATTTATATATGATTTAAAAATGAATACTGATCAAAGAGGATCATTTACAGAATTTATTAAAACACTAGATAGAGGACAAATTTCTGTAAATATATCAAGACCGGGGATTATTAAAGGAAATCACTGGCATCATACTAAAAATGAAAAATTTCTAGTTGTAAGTGGAAAAGGAGTTATTCGCTTAAGAAATATAGATTCTAATATAGTAACAGAGTTTTTCGTTAATGGTGATAAATTGGAAGTCGTGGATATTCCAGTAGGCTACACACATAATATCGAAAATTTAGGTGATATAGATATGGTAACTATTATGTGGGCTAATGAAACGTTTGATCCCGAAAAACCTGATACTTATTATTTGGAGGTATAACTAATGAAAAAATTAAAAGTAATGACAGTAGTTGGTACTAGACCAGAGATTATAAGACTGTCTGCTGTTATTAATAAATTAAATGAGTCAACCGCGATCGAACATGTACTTGTTCATACAGGACAAAATTATGATTATGAACTGAATGAGGTATTTTTTCAAGATTTAAACTTAAATAAGCCTGATTATTTCTTAAATGCTGCAACTGGCACTGCAGTAGAAACTATTGGTAATATACTTGTTAAAATTGAACCCATACTAGAATATGTTAGACCTGATGCATTTCTTGTATTAGGAGATACAAATAGTTGCCTTTGTGCTATAGCTGCAAAGAGAAGACATATTCCAATATTTCATATGGAAGCAGGTAATAGATGCTTTGATCAAAGGGTACCTGAAGAAACAAATAGAAAAATTGTTGATCATATCGCAGACATTAACCTGACTTATAGTAGCATTGCAAGGGAATATTTATTGAAAGAAGGGTTACCTGCTGATAGAGTTATTAAAACTGGTAGTCCAATGTTTGAAGTGCTAAATTCAAAAAAAGACGATATAGAAGCTTCTAACATAATAGAAAGACTTGGATTAGTAGAAGGTAAATATTTTGTAGTATCGGCTCATCGTGAAGAAAATATTAACTCAGAGGAGAATTTTACAGATTTAGTTGATAGCTTAAATGCAATTGTAGAAAAATATCAGATGCCTATAATTGTAAGTACACATCCAAGAACGAGAAAAGTTATTGAAACTAGAGGAATAGAATTTAATCCCTTAATAAAGACGCTGAAACCGCTTGGGTTTCATGATTATGTTAAACTTCAGAAAAATGCTAAAGCAGTATTAAGTGATAGTGGTACTATAAGTGAAGAAGCTTCTATTCTTGGGTTTAAAGCATTAAATATTAGAC
>JAFAEB010000463.1 GCA_023424235.1 Bacillota bacterium | reverse complement strand
ATTTAATCGTATTATAAATATCTAAACTATAATATTATTCCCGAGATGATCTTTATGTTTTATAAAATCACTTCAGTCTATTCTCCCACTAACACTTCATTTAATAGTGCTGCTAAATATTCCATTGAAGTCATAGCTTCATCCACTGTATTCCAGTTGGTTCCTACTTCCGCTAATAAAGATTTTTCCCTAAAATGAAGATTATAACGATAAGCATGTAAATAGTTTTTAAACATTAAGCCTGGAAATAGCTCTCTTCCTTTTAGTTGTAGTTGCAAACTAAACGCTAAATTATCTTTGAGATATGGATTCTTTAAATATTCTATTTTACCTTTTGAATTTCTAGATAAGCCATTGAATAGCATAATTTGAGCGGAATCTTTCCCATTTATTTTAGACATACGCTTCACTCCATTGTCATTCCCGTCCCTATGTACATCCACAATTACTTCAATGCTGGGATTTTCTTCTAAAATCTTTGTTACACCATCGTTGGCATGATTATATGCTAGGTTTCTTTCAAGATAGCCCTCCATCATATCATATTGACTTGTATCATGAATAACATTAAATCCATATTTTTCTTCTAATAGTTTTGTTAAATAAGATCCAACACCAACTATAGTATCCTCTACCTCTCCTTTCCTACTATCAGCATAAGCTTCCTGGGAATGAGTATGGTATACTAATATCTGTGGTTTGTCATTGCTAGACTTTATTTTTAAGTCTTTCTTTAGAAAATATTCTGCATCAAATAATTCATCGTCTAGAGATGTGGCTGAATCCACTATGTAAAAATTATTATATAAAAATGGTCTATTTTTTAATTGCTCTAAAGTAAACTTCTCGCCATTTATAGAACCAAGTGTCTCGATCGCGTCACCGTCATCACTAGAATTGTTATGATAATCATATTCCATAAAAACTTCACCATTTATAATATCAATTGGTATTAAACCTGTAAGCGTATTACTTGATAAAGCAAAAGCTCCAAAACCACCATTTTCAATAAATCTCCTTGGATTTCTAATGCTTTCTAATAAATGGTCTACATTTCCATTAACTTCATTCTGAAGGTCTAGAATAATCATAGAAGCATAATATCGATTATTTAATCGATTTTTTATACTCTTTGTAAAATATAGAGTTCCATCTAAATCTTCAATAAAATGTTCCTGTTTCGTATCCACATATTCCATTGCATATTCATTTATTGGGAACATGCCTACAAGATGATTAAAAATTAGGTTGCTCCTAACCTCATCCTTAGTCGCATATTTTAATATTGGCATATTAGACCTTGTTATATAATTTATTATTGTCCCAATAAAGGTTGTCTCGGTTTTATCAATATTAATAACTTTTGTTTTATCCTTATTAGATTTATCCTTATATGTCATATTATTATTCGATTGATCAAAATCTATTATTTGATCATTATGTACTGATTCATTATTTGTATTAATTGTTGTAACTGCCTTATTCGGTCCAAATACCTCTATACTCTTTAATATCACATTAATCGCAAGTAATATAATTACGCTCCAAACAGCTATGTGAAATAATTTTTGTGCCTTATACTTATATCGTCTCATATACCCCTCCAATACCAAATCAAACTTGAAAATTTGGCTACTTTTATAAGCAAATACAAACATACGGTAATATACGCTTTATACTGAATTAATGGATTTTTCAGGATTATCATGAAGGAAGAATGTATAAAGCGTATCTGTACCCTTAATAGTTGGAAATAACCTATATGATCTATCATATGCAGTAAAATTATTTCTGATAACGTTTTATGAATTATTTCATAAAATTTTTAGACATGCTATTTATCTTTAGCCATGTACATATATATATTGTTTAAGCATTTGTTGATATTTACATGCTACATGTATTAAGCAAAACATTTATTAATCGCTTCGGATATGGTATAACTAATTCTCTTTACTGATTCATCAATATTTTTTGGTGTAACAAACATATTATGAACGGATTCATTTACTTCACTAATAAATTGATGTTTTTCTTTTTCTTCAAAACCTTGCTTGTCCATAAACTTCCACAGACTATCATTTACAATCGTTGCAGCATCTACTACAGTTGGTACTCCTAATGCTATCACATCTACGCCTAAACTTTCTTTATTTAACGCTTTTCGATTATTACCAACTCCAGAACCTGGACTGATTCCGGTATCTGTAATCTGTATCGTAGAATTAAGCCTTTGTGTACTTCTAGCAGCAAGTGCATCAATTACAATAACAAGTTTCGGATGAGTCTCACTAATAATACCACGTATTATTTCACTTGTTTCCATACCTGTTTGAGCCATAACACCAGGAGCGATGGCGCTTACATTCCCTAGCTTATGTTTTTCCTTAAACTCCTCACCAAACTCTTTTATTAAATGCCTTGTTACAAATAAGTTATCTACAACCCATGGCCCAAGTGCATCTGGTGTAACCTCACGATTTCCAAGCCCTGCAACTAATACCTCACTTTTCTTTATATCTCCTACTAAATTCTTTATATATTTGGCAACTTCCGCTGTTATTGGCTCATGAAAACTCTCATCATTACCACCTAAATCTGGCGCTTCAATGGTAATATAAGTTCCAATTGGCTTACCCATAGCTTCAGCACCTTTTTGATCTTTTATTTCAACTGTTGTTACCCTAATATCTCTTTTCTTATCATAGTCTTCTTTTAGTATAACCCCTTGTATTTCAACATTATCATCCTCAAATGTTTCTCGTACTTCTAGGGCTAAGTCTGTTCTTGGTAAAGTTAATTGGTGACCATCCTTTATTTCTTTCGAAATACGTTCCTCGTCTATGTTTAAAGATTTATGTTTCATATAATTATGCTTCTTTTCCATACTACACCTATCCTTTCTTAATATAATCTTATGATAGAATGTAAAAATCCTACTTATTAGCATCCTATCAATTACTTTTATTTTCTTCTTTTTTTTTCAAATTATGTATTGACAGAACAATTGGTTTATACTACTATATAATAGTATGTTTACATTAGAACGTCCGTGTCCGGATTTAATGAAACAAATATTCAAATATAAAGAACATTTTTGGAGGTGTACGATTTGGCTAACATTAAATCTGCTAAAAAAAGAATATTAGTTATCGAAACTAAAACATTAAGAAACAAGGCAATTAAATCTAAGGTTAAGACTGTTATTAAGAAAGTTGAAGCTGCTGTGGCTGCCGGCGACAAAGAACTTGCTAAAGCAAACTTAATCGTTGCAATTTCTGAAATTGACAAAGCTACTTCTAAGGGAGTTTATCATAAGAATACTGCTTCTAGAAAAGTATCTCGTTTAAGCAAAGCTGTTAATACAATCGCTTAATAATTCATATATTACAGACTGTGTATAACCCAACCATCTGTATACTTAATTTAAAGATAATATAAGCCTGTTCCTAATAAGATATCATTTACATGAAATTTTATTAAGGACAGGCTTTTTATTATTGTCTCATATATTTCTTATTTCATACATAATTTTCATAAAATACTTTATAAGTGCTATCATCACTCATAACTATAAACTATTTACAATTTCATTTTTTGCCGCTCTGGAGTTATACCACCACTCATATGATAAATTGGTCCTTGTACAAAAGAGGCTCTTTTAATAGAATCTGCTCCAAATCTAGTTCTTATACTATCAATTGCCTTATCCAATTTCTCTAGTCTCTCATATCTTCCTTTCATATCAAACAAATCAATTTGCCGATTCCCTAAATCAGTTGATATCCCACTCGTATGAATACCTAAATGTCTAATAGGAATATTATCCCACGCTTCATCAAATAATTTGCAGGCTGACCAATATATTTCATTTGTAATATGAGTAGGGGTGAATAAAGTCATCTGATGGGAGCTATGATGAAACTCAAAATCTACAATATGAATGGCCACTACTCCTGCCACTACATTATCCTTTCGAAGTCTTGTACATACCGTTTCCGCTAAGGCGAGTAAAACACGTTTTGCCACAAATGCATTATCAACGTCAAAGGGGATTGTAGTTGAGTTACCATATCCTTTATTGTTCGGCACAATATCTGTGACAAAGGAGATATCTCTACCATTGGCAAATTCATAGATTAATTCCCCATGCTTTTTAAAATGAGCTCTTAGAATAGATACATCCATATTTGCTAGTTCTCCAATCGTATGAATTCCCAAATTATGAAGCTTCTTTGTAGTGGCTCTCCCTACATAAAATAAATCAGATGCAGGTAGCC
>JAFAEB010000462.1 GCA_023424235.1 Bacillota bacterium | reverse complement strand
AAGCTATACACAAATGCTTTTGGAAATTCATGTGCTATCATAACAATAATTGTTGCTATAATAGCTGCTATGATTCTAATTAAATGTATCTTCATATATTTAGCCTCTCAACTGTTAATTAATTTTCACTATTTTGTAAATGAACAACCATAAGTTCTGGTGGGTTATTAATCCTTATTTTAATGGTATGCATACCAAGTCCTCTAGACACTAGCATGGTTTTATTACCTAGATCAAATCTTCCTGCGTCATATTTCGGAAAAAATATATATTGTGGAGATAGCATACCACCAAGTTTTGGTAAGCGTATTAATCCACCATGAACATGACCAGCTACCGTAAGATCTGCTCCCCATTTTGCATAGGATTCAAAATAGGATGGATTATGACCGATCAATATATTATAACACTCTTCTTCGTTATTTCCTACTAAATCTTGAAGATATTCTTCCGTCATCTTCATTCCGCTTCCCTTTTTAAAGTAATCTTTATCTATAACAATACCTGTGATATTGATTTTTGCAGTCCCTTTTATTATGTGAGTAGTATCATTTAATAAAAAGTTTACTCCAAGCTTTACTAGTCTACTGTAAAAGCTTTTAAATTCTTCATGGTAATGCGGTCCTTTTAACATAATTCTCTGTTCATGATTACCATATCCATAATAAACTGGATAACTCTTAACAAGCTGTTCTATAAAAGAAAATGCAACTTGATCCTCATATTTTTTTGCACCTACTAGCATATCACCTGCAATTAAAATAAATTCAGGATTTACTTTTTTTATCTCTTCTATTAGTAACTCATTATTTTTACCAAAAGAATTATTATGAAGATCTGCCAATACTAGAAATTTTGTTCCATCAAACTCTTTCGGTATTTTAGGACTTGAAATGATATAGTTATTTACTTTTAAATTATAATTTTCAAAATATATATATATGAATAAAAGGATAATTCCTATTATGATATATTGCATGTTTTACTCCTATCTAATTCAATGATTCAACGAAAGACAGCAGATTTATAAAGTGGAATAAGGGCAATTCCACATTATAATTTGTGTCACTGCCCTTCATTATATCATAGACTAAAACTTTAAGTCTATACTTCTATTCACTAATTCCTAAGAAGAAGTTCTTTAGGACTCTACCAAAATAGTCCTTAAAGCCTGCCTTATCAACCGTTTCTGAAGCTATAATCTCTACAGAACCAATTTTTTTACCGTTTAATTCATATGTAATTTCTCCAACTTTGTCATTCTCTTTGATCGGTGCTACAAGCTCTTCTTGTATGGTAACAACTTTTTTTATGTCAGCTGGGTTTACATCTTTTAAACATAAATAGGAAAATGGTTCCTTGGCTTTATATAGAACCTTCGTTGACACACCTTTTTTTACAGGTATTGGTGTTATTACTAAGTCTTCATTTTTATCATTAAAAATACTGCAATTAGCAAAACCATAGTCAAGAAGTTTAGATGCTTCATTAAAACGTGTCTTCGTATCTGGTGCAGCTAAAATAACAGCGATTAGGTCCATACCATCACGACTTGCAGTAGCAGACAGACAATATTTAGCTAAACCTGTAGAACCTGTCTTTAGTCCAGTAATACCGTTATAAAATTTTATTAGTTTATTCGTATTCGTAAGACCAAATTCACTTTGACCTTTTCTTGTAGTATGAATTATCGTATCCATCCAAACGGTAGAATACTTAGTGATTTCTCTATGTTTTGTAATAAGTTCTCTTGACATTAAAGCTATATCGTAAGCAGATGAATAATGATTATCTTCATCTAGTCCACAAGCATTAACAAAGTGGGTATTATTCATACCTAATTCTTTTGCACGTTCATTCATCCTTTGTACAAAGGATTCTTCCGAACCTGCTATGTATTCAGCCATGGCAACACTTGCATCGTTTGCGCTAGCAATACTGATACACTTAATCATAGTGTCTACGCTTTGTACTTCAAAAGGTTCAAGGTATACTTGAGAACCACCCATAGAAGCTGCATATTCACTTACTGAGACTTCGTCAGTTAGTTTAATCTTACCACTTTCAATCGCTTCAAATATTAATAGTAGTGTCATTATTTTGGTAATACTTGCAGGCTTTAGTTTCTCGTCTTTGTTCTTATCATAAATTATTGCTCCTGTTGAACCTTCTATTAGTACTGCTGCCGTGGAAGTGATATCTAGTGGTTTCGCTTTTGTATCTGCACTTACTTTTATTGCAGGAGCTATGGATGTCATAAGTATCGTAATAACTATTATAAATGTAATAATTCTTTTCATTTATACCCTCACGTCCTATTAATTACTACTATTGTAATCAAAAACAAGTCATTTTAGACCAATATTCATAAAATTACATTCAATCACTTACAATAACTTTACAAGATAAGGTTTTGCCAAGAACTGTTGCGGTTATTATTGCCTCTCCCTTACTAATAGCAATCACTTCTCCTTTTTTTGTTACATTAACAACTCTTTTATCACTACTTTTCCACTTTATACCCAATGTTTTACCTTTAACTTTAAGTTTATATGATTCTCCTATCTTTAATGCAAGCTTTGATTTACTTAAATCGATCACTCGTACTCTACATTTAAGGACCTTTCCATCTACCTTAACTTTAATATAGGTACTACCACTTCGATAAGCAGTTACCCCTCCAAAAATAGTAACGTCTGCTACTTTTATATCCGTGGATGAATAATAGGCCCGCTTATTAATTCCTAGTACATAAAGATGAAAGCTTTCACCTTTCTCTAACACAACATCAACTTCATTTAACTCACCTAAAATAGCCCTGTGATGATATAATCGAAAGTAGATTGATGTTCTTGGTATTATCAAATACCAAATTAAAGCAACTAGTGCAACATAAAAGAAAATAGAATACAATCCTCTAAATCGAAAAAGGTTTTTAATAAAGTTCAAATCCTTCCACCTTTTCTTTTTATATATTGTATTCTATTACTCTAATCCTGTCCTTATTCGGTTATTCTACACTCTTTAAAGATTCTACCATATCAATTTTCTTTAGTTTAAAATACATAACATAATTTACAATAAGAGAAAAAACAAAGGTTAGAATACTACTTAAGATAAAGCTTATTACTTTAATATTTCTACCAAACATAATTGCATCAATTTCTGTTGTAAGTATTACATATCGATGTAGAAAAATACCAAGTACAATTCCAAGTACCGTACCTATTATGGTTAATAAGGTGTTTTCTCGGTATACATAAGCAGATACTTCCATATCATAAAATCCTAATACCTTAAGTGTAGCCAGTTCTCTTTTTCTTTCATTAATATTAATATTATTAAGATTATATAGTACAATAAAAGCTAACAAACCTGCAGATATGATTAAAACATAAACTACTAAGTTTAAGCTATTGAGCATATTAGTAATTGTTTTTTGAAATTCAGTAGTAAATAATACTGATAAGCAATAGTCTTTTTCTAACACTTCACTTGCAAGTAGCTCCTCAAAATGAAGGGAAGCATTGTTGGTTTTGATATAGACTTTATTATAATGTATCGTGTCTTCATATAAGCTCTTATAAAGGCTATTAGACATAAAAATATAATGAAGCATATAGTTTTCTGTAATTCCCTTTACTACAACATCCTGGCTAGCATAATCTCCATCTAAAATAGTGATTCGCTCTCCAACCTTTACATCTAACAAACTTGCTAATTTCTCCGTAATTATGACTCCATCCTCTGGTATCGTTAGTGTTTCATGAGTAATTCGATTTTTTAGGGTAATAAACTCATCAATTCTATTTACATCCATAGGTACAATTAAGTTAACATTCTTTGTACTCTTATCACTTTTCGCATCAAGAGATATTTCTCTTACATATAGAGAATTTGTAATCTCCTTATGATTATCTAAATATGAGTTTAACTCACCTTTCTCTTCTTCACTAGCTTCTTCATCAATTGATATGATTGCATCCTGATGCCATAACTTAACATACTGGATATCAGACATTGCTGATACACTGTCTTTTATACCAAATCCAACTAGTAAAAGAGCCATACAACCACCAATACCAAACACAGTCATAAAAAATCTTTTTTTATAACGAATTAAATTACGAATGGTAGATTTTGATGTGAAATTTAAGCGATTCCATATAAATGTAACTCTCTCTAAGAAAACTCTTTTCCCAAGCTTTGGTGCTTGAGGTCGCATAAGATTTGCAGGTACTAAATGTAACTCTTTGTAGCAGGATAAAAATGCTGTGATTGTAATCGTTCCTACTGCAATTAATGTTGAAAGAAACGCATAGTACATATTGTAAGGTATTATTATATTAGGAATGCTATTATACAAAATTTTATATGCTTTTATAACGATAAATGGAATAACCTTCTCACCAATTAAAACACCTATGATACTTCCCAATAAAGAAGCTAACAAAGCATATAGAATATATTTCATGGCAATGGATTTTTTGCTATAGCCTAAAGCCTTTAATGTACCTATTTGTGTACGCTCTTCTTCAATCATTCGAGTCATAGTAGTAAGACTTACTAAAGCTGCTACTAAAAAGAATATAGCAGGAAATACTTCACCTAAATTACCAATACGCTCTGCATCTTGACCAAATTCAACATAAGTTTGAATGCTATTACGGTCTAATACATACCAAGTTGGCTTCTTGATAGTAAGAAGTTCTACTTCCCCTTCTGTTAACTTATCTTTTGCATCTTGCAATTCTTCCTTAGCTGTTTTTAGGCCTTTCTTATACTCAACTTCTTTTTCTAAGAGTGTTTCTTTACCAGCTTTTAGCTCTGCTTCTTTTTCTTCTAAGAGTTGCTTACTCTCATCTAATTTCTTTTTTCCATCTCTAAGACTTTCATAGCCTTGTTCAATTTCTTCTTCCTTAATCTTTAATTCTACTTCCTGTTCCTTTATTAAATCTTCTTTCTTTTTAAGATTTTCCTCTTCTTTTAATAAGGTTTCATATCCATTATTTAGTATGGCTTGATTCTTATCTAACTCTACCTTCTTCTCTTTAAGAGTTTTATTAATTTTATCTAATTCGATTTTCTTAGCTTCAATTTCTGTTAACCCTAGTTGTACCTGATTATAATTCGATAAAAGCTGCTCCCATTCATTTGGATATAATGATTTATAAGGTTCTAGTTCTTCTTTCTTTTGATTAAGTTCCTTAAGTGTAATCATGAATGAATTTTCATTTTCTAATAATTCTTTATATCCATTTGCATAGGAGTCCATGCCATTTTGCCATTCGTCAAATCCTTCTTGAAGAAGTTGCATGTTTCCTTTCACTTCTTCTTTTTTCTCATTGATGCTTTGCTTACCAGCATTTATTAATTCTTTACTTTCTGCTATTTTTTTCTTACCATCTTCGATTTGCTTTTTTCCATCAAGAAGTTTCGTTTCCTGACTATTTAACTCTTCATAACCTTTTGTAAGCTCAGTAAAACCATTCCTTATCTCTTCTTCTCCAGTTTTTATCTCTTCCTTAGCTTCATCGATTAAAAGTTTTGCGTCATCTAAATCTTTATATACTTCCTTTTCATTTTTCTCATACTCTAACTTACCTTCATTTAACTCTTTATAAGGTTCATCAACTACTTCATGATATCTCTCTTCAATACGAATCTCTTTCTTTTCTTCAATTACTGTAACGATTGATTCTACTAAAGTTTCATATTCTTTATCATAACTATTTAATGCTCTTCCACCTAATACAGTAGCATAAATTTCTGTATAAGCATCTAATGTGAAATTATCTTTTAATACAGATACATAACCACTAATTTTACCATTACCTATCGAACTGTTTCCTCTAGAAATCGATAGATAATACGCACTATTAACGATACCAACAATCGTAAACCTTTTTGCTACCTGAAGTTCATCTGTGCTACCACTAATAAATTCAATCGTATCTCCTAATTTAAAGTGATTTGTTGTTAGCAGATGAGAATCTATAACACATTCATCTTGACTTTCTGGCATTCTACCTTCTAGCAGATTTAGTTTATTGATATCATCGGTAATTGATTGTATTTTTACTACTAATTCCGCATCTTTCGTTTCTAATAATCCGTCTAATGAATAAGAACCCTCTACCTTATCAATCCCATCGATAGCTTTCATATAATCAATATCCTTATCCGTTAGTCCTAGGGTACTTAATACTCGTATATCCATTAGGTTACTATCATCATAATAAGAATCTGCAGATAATCTCATGTCCGGTTCAGAGGCTCTTATACCAGAAAAAAAAGCTACTCCTAATGCAACAATAAGCATAATCGATACAAATCGATTTCTTGTATGCTTTATTTCCATTATAAAATCTTTAAACAATGCCTTCTTTTTCATATAACCCACCTTACCATTCTATTGTATGGACAGATACTGGATTATCATTTTTCACCATACTACTTACTTTACCATTTTTAATTTTTATTACACGGTCTGCCATAGGGGCAATGGCAAGATTGTGGGTGATTACTACAATTGTCATTCCACTTTTTTCTTTCGTATCTTGCAATAATTGTAGAATCGCTTTACCAGTATTATAATCTAAGGCACCTGTTGGTTCATCGCATAATAATAATTTGGGATTCTTAGCAAGAGCTCTTGCTATAGATACTCTTTGTTGCTCTCCACCTGATAGTTGAGCTGGAAAATTAGAAACTCTTTCTTCTAAGCCAACTTGTGATAAAACTTCCATTGCATCCAGAGGATTTTTACATATTTGTGATGCTAATTCAACATTTTCAAGGGCAGTTAGATTCTGAATTAAATTATAAAATTGAAATACAAAACCGATATCATCTCTTCGATAATTCGTAAGCTGTTTCGTATTATATGTGCTTATATCAACTCCATCAACAATTATTTGTCCTGAAGTACAACTATCCATACCACCAAGAATATTAAGTACTGTGGTCTTACCAGCTCCACTTGGGCCTACTATAACTACAAATTCACCCTTTTCAATTGTAAGATTAATACCATCTGCTGCATGAATTACGATCTCCCCCATTTTGTATGATTTTTTAACATCTTTCAGTTCAACAAATGCTGACATTACGATACCTCTATTCCTTTTTATTATTTATCATTTATCCGATACTTTTTTCAAATTATACCAATATAATAACATAAAATATACTTTATAATTATAAAATTTTTATAATTTATGCTTGTCCCATTTTTTATTACATTTAAGGCACTCAGATTGAATGCCCACTACATCCTTACTCATTTTCATCCTTTATAGGTAATACTAAAAAGGTATATAAACGGAACTTATGTTTATGACCTTTACTTATACTAGTTTCACCCTCCATATAGTGCATATGACCATCTTTTGTAATTATATTACCATGAGCATATCCTTTAAATATGTGAAAGTGATTACCATACTCGTCATTCTCTAATATTTGAAATAGTATCTTTGAATTGTTAGGAATGGAGTCATTATTTTTTTCATGATTTATGAAAGTTCTATCAAAAAAAGGCTCATAGTTATTATAATATGATACATTAGAATCCTTATACTCATAATGTGGTATTTTTATATACTTTCTTTTACTCTGATCTTGTATTTCAAATACCATCCCCCTAGGACCGTTAAGAATGTGATCAATATAAGATCCAAAAATACTTATATTGTTTATTTTATATTTATTAAGTTTCGGATTAACTTTCTTGTGTTCTTTTTTATTCTTAATATCAAAAATTTCGTTCTTATTATTGTTGCTATTTAATCCATTCGTATCCTGATTTTTGTAACTTTGGTTTTTGTGATTTTGATTTATTTTATTGTGATTAATCTTATAGTAATTGCTCTTATTTACATTGTTACTATTTTGATTATTACTTTTTCGATAATTTTTAACTTTATTCGTGTTTTTATTGTTGTAGCTTATATTATATCTATTGTTGAACAATCTATTTTCATCATAAGAATCCATTCGATTCGTTTCCCAAGAATGGATAGGACTATTTATATCATCACATACTAATTCTTTATTTGGATTCTCAAGTTTTATATACTTCAAGTTAATCACTCTCCTATCATATCGATTCTCATAGTATACTCTATTTATAAACCCTCAACTTCTCCCACTTTATTATTCTATGCCACAATCTCATTCTTGCTACAAAAAGAAAAAACTAGCGTTTCATTATTCCAATAAGAAGAAAAGTCCTTTGGATCATAATTATACGCTAGTTTAAGGTTATATTAATTTTTCTTATAATTTTTCGTTATTAATTCTTTTTCTATTAATTCTTTTTCTATTAATTTTTCTCTATTATTTTTTTTCTCTAATAATTATGCTTATTTCAATAATTTTATCTTAATCGTCTGTCCTCAAATCGTATGAAAGTTTGAAGGCAGAATATAAAACCATCAATTCTAGTATCAATATCTCCTTCTTCAACAGTTACATCTAAAGAAATAGCCATATCATTTAATATTTGATCTGTAATCTGCTTGCGATTCTTATTTAATATTGATAACTTTTCAGCATAAGTATTTGCATCAAGAAACTCCATTAGAATTGGGTTTACCCCACTATCATTCCTTATATTCTCATCTGTAAAAGTAATAGGGTCTTCTTTTTTATATTGTTCTATATTATCTGTTTTAGGAATAAATAATTCAAACCGATATTCACTTGTTACGTCCTTGTATTTTTCTTTATCAACTTTACTAAGAAACATATCTAATGGTCTTACATATGTTTTAAAATCACCATACAATGCTTGATAAACAACCATTTTCTCACCAGTCTCAGTATGAGACGCAACAGTAATAATTTGGTATAAATTATCCTTAAAATGCTTATATAATTCACCTGGTCTTGGAATATTCCTCTCCATCATTTTCTCCTTTTTAGTCATTACTGCATAATCTTATTGATTTTTCGTAATATTAATACGCAACTAGTTGTTAACACAACTAAGCTAATTATTGAAAAGCCTTGAGGTACAATATCATAGATCGATAATACCTCTACTAATATTGCTATGAGTAATATAGCTACTTGAACCACGTTTAATATTGTAACCTTTTTCCTATCTTCTTCAGATAGTTTTGCTCTACCACGAACAATTTTATTTTTTTCAATCTGTTTCGCTTTCATTTCTCTTTCTTTTTGCTTTAATTCTTGAGCCTTTTCTTTCGTAATACGCTCAAGTCTTATTTCATCTTTTCCATCTTTCATTCTATAACCTCTTTCAGTTATTAATTATATCGTTCACTATTTATCTAAATTATCATTTTGTTACATGCTATTATCATGCTATATTATATAGACTTATATGGTAAGTTTTTCATGGCTCTAACTATTTTCCAGAGCTTTCATATTATATTATATAATGATAAATTTAATTATTCAATAGGGCAAGCTAATTTCTCTTCTTCTTTAACAATTCAACGCATTACTAAAATAAATTTTTATTATATTGACTTACCTTCTAAAAAAGTATAAAATGTAAAGGCTATAATCTTTATCCCACTAAATAGTTAAAGGAGATGATAAGTTTGAGTTTTAATATTAAGAAAAAAGTAATATCACCTTCTGAGTTATTAAAATTATATCCGTTGTCAAAAAATGATATATTAATAAAGCAAGAAAGAGATAAACAAATTAAAGATGTGTTAACAGGTAATTCAGATAAGTTCTTAGTAATCATAGGGCCATGTTCCGCAGATAATGAGGATTCCGTATGTGATTATATCAATCGCCTTGCTAAGGTACAAGATAAAGTTAAAGATAAAATAATACTTATCCCAAGAATTTATACCAATAAACCAAGAACCACAGGTGAAGGATATAAGGGAATTGCTCATCAACCTGATCCTGAAAAAGAACCAGATTTACAAGAAGGCCTAATCGCGATGAGAAAGTTACATTTAAAAGCGATCGCTGAAACTGGTTTAACTGCAGCGGATGAGATGTTGTATCCTGAAAATTGGCCATATGTTGAGGATATTTTATCTTATGTAGCAGTTGGTGCACGTTCAGTTGAAAATCAACAGCATCGTCTAACCATTAGCGGTATGGACTGTGCTGCTGGAATGAAGAATCCAACAAGTGGTGATTATTCTGTAATGCTTAACTCCTGTGTTGCGGCTCAAGCAAGCCATACCTTTTTATATCGTCAATATGAAGTTGAAACTACTGGTAATCCTTTGGCACACACCATCTTAAGAGGTGCTGTTAATAAACATGGACAATCCATACCAAATTATCATTATGAAGATTTGGTGAGATTACTAGAAATGTACAATGAACGAGATTTAGCCAATCCTGCAGCTATAATTGATGCCAATCATGCTAATTCCAATAAAGCATACTATGAACAACCTCGTATCGTAAAAGAAATTCTCTATAGCCGCCGTGTAAATGCTGATTTAGCAAAATTAGTTAAAGGTGTTATGATAGAAAGCTATATCGAAGCTGGTAGTCAAAAAGTACATGAACATATATATGGTAAATCCATTACTGACCCATGTCTAGGTTGGGAAGAATCTGAACGTTTAATCTATAACATAGCAGATCATTTGGTATAATAAATATAAAAGACCTATTATTTCGTAGGATAAATAAGTTATTGTTATTTATCCTACATAAATATAGGTCTTTCTTATTTGAACAGGATTAGTTATCCTACTCAATTTTGTTAGTATACCTTGCTGCAAGTTATCGTTACCTTAATAAATAATACTTTAATTAGTATAAGAATTATTTACCTTTTTGATTATATAGTGGGAACTCACCACTCTTCTTCACTTTATTATATTTTTCAATCATAAAGATTTTAAATAGTGTAACATCATCTTTTTCCATTACACCTAGTTCAACCAATTTATCTAATAATTGTTGTTCTAATTTAATCTCTTCTTCTAATAAAGTATAGATCTCACCTTTTTGATTTTCATTTAGCGTATTCCATTTGTCTCTAGCTTGTTTCATTTTATCTTTATAAGGTGCCTTTTTATCATTCCCTTGCTTATTTTCGGATACCGATACTGTATTAATATTTTGTGCATAGGCATACGTTGGTGTAGTACTCATTATCCCTAGCATACCTATTATTGCTAACGTACATAATTTATTTTTATACATCTAGCGCCTCACTTTCTAATAACAACAAGTATACTAACTACCTTAGTATCTCCGAAAATGTCTTAGAAAATAAGAGGAATATAAAAATTTATAAAGATTTTATATGATAGCACATTAACACTATTATATTCGTGGATGAGCACTTGTATAAACTTCAAGTAGTTTACGCTTTCTTCCTTTAATATAACTTTGAGTAGTAGAAACATCCGAATGTCCAAGTAATTCCTGAACGCTATATATATCTGCACCATTCTCCATTAAGTGTACAGCAAAGGAATTCCTAAGAATTTGAGGTGTAAGCTCAATGTCAATATCAGCCGCTTTTCCATAAGCCTTTATAATCTTCCAAAATCCTTGTCTCGTCATTTGCTCTCCATGGATATTGGTAAAACAATAGTCACTAAGAGCAATATCTTTTAGTTCCTTCTGACTCTTTATGTAATTTTCAAAGGATACTTTCGCTACATTACCAAACGGTATCATTCTCTCTTTTTTATCTGTCCTACATACTAAAAATTTATTTTTAATATTAATATCCTTCATCGTTAAGGAAAGAAGCTCTGATACTCTAATTCCAGTAGCGTATAATAACTCAAGCATTGCTTTATCTCTTATCCCTTTAAAGGTACTAGTATTGGGTTTGCTTAATAAAGAATCCACTTGTTCAATTGTAAGTATTACAGGTGGTTTCTTCTCCACTTTCGGCGATTTCATTCGTTCTGTTGGATCTGCTTGTATTTTACCCTTTTTAATTAAAAATAATATAAATGCTTTCATAGCAGCAATATTTCTAGATACTGTTGCAGGAGATTTTCCTTCACGTTCCATTAAAAGTATATATGAATTTAAGCATGTCTCATTTATTTTTTCTGTTTCATATATTCCTAAACTACTCAAATGAGTTAGTAACTTAGATAAATCATTTTTATACGATAATATAGTATTATTCGATGATTTCTTTACCTCATTCATATAAGTCAAAAACTCTTCTAATGCTATTTCCATAGAAATAATCTCCTTTGTTTAATCTTATCTATATTATAAGATGTCCAGATTGGAAATGCAAATAGATTTCTAAAATTTGCCTACTATTTATCTAATATTTATGCTTTATTTAAAATAATACTAAAATTTTTTTTAGTATAAATGAACCTATGTAAGTCTCTATTAATCCGCCTATCATTAGTATACCACCTAATATAATAATAATTACAAGATGTCTTGCAACACGTTCTATTTTTCCTTTTCTACTTAATTTAGAATCATGATACATACTACTACATAACCAATATCCACTTCTTAAGCAAAGAAAGGCTAATGGTATATAAATCAAATAGTGAGGAAATGTGTATCCAAATACTAATAAAATTCCTTTAAAACCATACTTCATAAGTATAACAGTAATAAAAAAGCTACTTTGAAAACCACAATATAGTATAGATAAAGTAATATATGGAATACCAAGTGCAGTTGAACACAAAATCCAAAAAAGAATATATGTTTTATAATTTTTCCAAAATACATATTTTAACAAAACGGAGTAATCCATTTTAACTGTTCTGATTTTATCAAAATAAGTAGTATCTAGTAAATCTAGTTGATCCCAGTATAAATTCTTAAAAATTCTGGCAAATAAAAATCCGACGATTAAAC
>JAFAEB010000461.1 GCA_023424235.1 Bacillota bacterium | reverse complement strand
CATTAAATGAGACAATACTAGCAGTTATTAGTAATATATTTATAATGAAACCGACTAGCAAAACAATTCCGATTGTTTTCCATATTCTGCGAGACCGTCTGTTTCTTACCGCTAGCTGTTCATTAATTCTAGCTAGTTGTTCCACTACTTCATTATTATCATTTTCTATTGCAACATTTTCTCCTAGTAATTGTCTTACATCAGCTTCTAATATATATGCGATTTTTTGTAATGTTTCAGCATCTGGTACTGATAAGCCTTTTTCCCACTTTGATATGGTTTGTCGTACCACATTTAATCTTATTGCAAACTCTTCTTGTGTTAATCCTTTATTCTTTCGTAATGTCTTTATATTTTCACCAAGCATAGTAGTTACCTCCTTATTTATAATAACAGTTTAGTTATAAAGTCACGATAACTCAAGCAATGCAAATTAACATTGAGGAATATTGGCTAATTTCTTATACTTCTCTACTGTAATCCTTATCGAAAGACTCCTTATCCCACGATATAATAACATCTACTTCCCAGTGATACAATGGGACGGTGGCCTTTTTCTCATAACCAATCTTCTTATAAAAGGTTTGATTCCCTCCTAACATTCCATTGCAGTCTGGATACATAGACTTTACACGATTTGCAGCCTCATGTAAAATTGCAGTAGCAATTCCTTTTCTTCTCTCCCACCAAACAACTCCAAGAGGTTCGAGTTCACAATATGGCATATTCTCGTTATACCAGATAATCGCCATTGCAACAGGTCTTTTTTGCTCGTCAAGTACACAAAGGTCAAGATTTTTATTATAGTGTTTCATCTTACGTAAGTCACTAAATGCCTGTTCACCATTCTTACTAGCTGTTGAATCGCCACTATAGTTAAAGGATAATCGGTGGATATTAGATAAATAAAAATCGGGTACTGTATTACCATCTGAAAATGTATATCCATCAGGAAGCTTTACCTCAAAGGACTCTTTACCAAAAGGTAAATTCCCAATGATATGAAGCAATTACAAGTTGCTCAATCTCATCAAAATCTGAATCATTGTAAAAACTAAATTCGTAATCCATATGCCTCTTCCTTCTCTCAATTAGCATTATATTTAGTCCTACACCACAAAGCAATATTGTATAAATATATTAACATCCCATTATTGTCCTATGTGAATCTCCATTACTTCCATCCTATCATATAACAATGAATAAATAAACTTTATTTTCCAATGTTAATGATATGATTTACATCTCTTCAGGACATTCAATGCCTAATAATGACATAGAATCACGAATCACTCTTTGGACTACATCTACTAAAACAATACGTGCATTCTTAACATCATCTTTCTCGGATAATATTCTACATTCATGATAAAATTTGTTAAACAAATTAGAGAGATTATATACGTACCTAGCAATCATACATGGCTCAAATCTAGTAGCTGCATCTTTAATAATTTCAGGATACTCGCCTAACTTTTTAACCAACTCGAAACTAATGTTATCGGTTAAATATGTTAGGTCAACATTTGGATTGTCATTCTGTGCTTTACGTAAGATACTCTTTGAACGAGCATAAGTATATTGAATATATGGTGCTGTCATACCATCAAAGTTCAAAACCTCATCCCAGTTAAAACGAACATCTCGAATAAGTTGATTGGAAAGATCGTGAAATATGACAGCTCCAACACCTATTCTTTTTGCGATATTACTCTTATCTTGTAAATCTGGATTTTTATCTTCGATAGCAGTCATAGCCCTTGAAATTCCTTCTTTTAATATATCTTCCGCATATAGTACATTGCCTTTTCTAGTTGAAAGCTTTTCTCCATCCATACTTACGAGACCATATGGGATATGGTATAGATCCTTCGCCCATTCATACTCCATTAACTCAATGGCCTTAAATACTTGAGCAAAATGAAGCTTTTGCTCCATACCTGTTACATAAATACACTTCTCAAAATGATATGTTTCCTTTCGAAATAAGGCCGCAGCTATATCCCTAGAATGATAAATCGAGCTTCCATCTTTCTTTGTAATTAGGCAAGGAGGCATCCCATATTCATCTAAATTTATTATGTTGGCACCTTCACTTTCTACAAGCAGTTCCTTATCTTTAAGTGCATCCACAAGTGCTGCTACTTTATCCATATAAAAGCTTTCACCTGCATAAGAGTCAAACTCAATATTTAGCATCTTATATACCCGTTCAAATTCTACTAGACTAATATCTTTAAACCATTGCCATATAGAAAGTGCTTCTTCATCCCCCTTCTCCATTTTTGCAAACCACTCCCTTGCTTCTTCAAGCAATTTAGGGTTACTATCTGCTTCATTACCAAAGAGAATATAAATACGCAGAAGCTCTTCAATTCCTTTCTCCTCCACCTTATCTTTATTACTCCATTTTTTATATGCCACTATTAATTTTCCGAATTGTGTTCCCCAATCCCCGAGATGATTAATACGAACTACCTTATAACCTAATTTACTGTATATTTGAGCAAAGGAGTTGCCAATCAATGTTGTTCGTAAATGTCCTACATGAAAATTTTTAGCTATATTGGGGGACGAATAATCTATACAAATGGTTTTACCATTTCCAATATCTGATGAACCATAAGAGGGCTTAACGGCTTCTGTTATAATCTGATTCACGAAATACAACCTATCAACAAATATATTTAGGTAGCCATTCACTGCTTCTACTTTACTTATCATAATATTATTAATTGTTTGTTGTATAAAATCACGCATTTCTTCTGCTATGACTTTAGGACTCTTTTTTAATACTTTGGCTAAAGTAAAACATGGTAGGGAAAAATCACCTAATGCAATATTTGCGGGGATTTCAATATAATGTTCTGTACCAGACAATGAAATACCATATATATCTTTTACACAGTTCTCAATTACATTTGTAACTATCTGCTTCATTGCTAACTCCTCCTAATTGAATAAAATAAAAAAAGACCCTAATAGAATAATAAAATTCTACTACGGTCCTGTTATATCGTGTCATATTACAGTAACCGCACAGAAACAAGATGTAAATCTTGTAACCATGCGATAAATAACAATAGCTTGATTACAAGAGATTACATCTGTATCTGCGTCTTAATAAATTACTTATAATATGATTCATATACAATCGTCCTCTCAAATTATTAGGCGTATCTTATCAGTTTTACTAATTTTTGTCAAGTTTTTTCAATATCAAGTATTCTTTCAATTATTTCTATTACATATGATTGCTCTTATTATGTCCTATTATTACTCTTGGTCACAAATCTTTAATCAATATATTCCAACCTCTAACATAACCATCTATCTTAAATACGAACTGTTTATCAACTTTTCCCAATACTTTTAAGACTTTCTTTAATATATTGATTTATAATAATGATTTCAGATAACAATGTACTTCATTCCCTTTGTTATTTATGTATGTACATTCTTTCTCAAAACCGAGCTTAGCATGTAAAGCTATGCTAGCCACGTTATCAGACCTAATTTGAGCTACTGCAATTTTATATCCTTTATTTTTTGCAATATGTAAAGCATCATTAACAGCATGATATGCATAGTTTCTCTGTCTATACTCTAGATAAATAAATGGCCCACAACTAATAATATAATTTGTATGCTGATACAATGAAATAGAACCTACTATTTCTTGCCCATCAACAATTGCAAACATTTCATAATATTTGCCCTCATATAATTTTTCATTCCAAGAATATATTAACTCCAGTATTTCTTGATTAGACAAATTATTATATCGATTTCTCTGCAAAACATAGGTATCATCGGTTCTAAAATTACGTAATTCTATCATAATACTTCTCCATAAATAAACTTATCTATTCTCTTTTGTAGGTAGTTCCCACCCATAATCCATAGGCTTTAAATATACTTTCCCTTCTTTTAAGTTTATTAACTCAGTGTAACATAACTTAAAACATTCATTAATATATTCATCCGCCATAGCTTCCGTGAAAAATTTTGTTTCACCAGTATGGTATGGTAAAAAATCATTTTTCGTATCTTCTATGTAATTGTCTAAAGAAAAGGGATAAATATTATTTATTTTATCCTTTTCAAATTCTTCTGGAATTACCAAGTAATTATCCAACTGATATTTTGATATAAGATATGAATTAAGTAACCGATAATCATTATGAAGTACTTCAACATCCTCACGACATGTAACCGTATAACCATAATCGTAATATAAAAATTTACGATAGATAGCATCTTGAATCAAGTGAAAATAGTAACCTAAATATAAGTCATCTGATAATATCTCATAAGAATATTTATTACGGAACTCCTCAAAATCAATCATTTTCTTTCGATTATCACATACAGATACTTTAAAGTGGCTATCAGCATGATTTACTAAACCATGTGTGATTGCATCTGGTAGAATCTGTCCAATTACATATCTAGAATAATTGTTAATAACATTGTTTTCCTTCATTTTCTTTGCAATCGCTAAATGCATTGTTCTGGATGCCATAATTAATCCTCCACTTCAGATAAATAATTCTAATCCCTAAGGCTGATGTTGCTAATCGTCTTTGCTACCACAATATACAGGAATTTTATCCCTAAAGTACTTACCGATTTTTTCAACCTCACCCATAACCTTTTGGATATACTCAGGTTTTGTATCCCAATTATTTTTACATAGACCATTCTTATCTGTAACAGAAGCCACAAAAAACTTAGTATATACTGGAAAAATATATTTATAGGTTAGTAAAGAACGTCTACTGTGAAAAGCTTTGCATACTAAAATTATTTTATTTCCTTTCATCTTCCTTTCATTAAGCATTTTTAATGAAAGCTCAGCATTATCAAATGTATGTGACGCTTTCGTTTCACATATGAATCTATCCGCTGGAACCCCTAATTCCACTGCGATTGATTTTAGATATTCAGCTTCCGATGTAAAATCTGGTATATTGGGATTAGCATGTCCACTAGCAAGAATGTAAGGTGCCATACCTTGTTTATAAAGTGTAGCAGCTTTTTCGGCTAGCTCTGGATGACTCCCACCAGGAATTAGAATAACATCGCTAGGTTCAATTAAATCATCTACAAAAATAAAATCTGATATACAGTCTACAAGGTTTTTCATACACTTACTCCTTATCTGTTGTACTTATGTAACTCCACAACTTTGCTTATGCTTATAATTTTATAGCCTTTGTTGCGATTGATGAATAAATGAAATTATCTAATACCGTTCCACCTATGTCTTCATAAAAACCAATGATAGCAAATCCTGCACTTATTTGACCCTGAATTTGATCTGTTAATGTATGTCCAAAGATGTAACCGTCTTTCTTACATATCGATGCAACTGCTTCATCATCCAAATGCTCAAGATCAGAGTATGGTATTTTATTTTTAACAATTAAATTTCCTTTTGCTAATTCACCAACATCAAAGATACATTCAATTGGATTACCAAAGCCAGAAAGTAAAATTCCATTCTTTTTTAATACCCTTGAACATTCATTCCAAACAGGTATAACCGTATCTACAAAACCATTCGACCATGGATGGATAATAAGATCAAAAGACTCATCTTCAAATACGGATAGATCTTTCATATCCCCTTGAACAGTTTTTATATGTAAACCATCCCTATTAGCAACAAACTCATCTTTTTCTAATTGCTTCTTACTGTTATCAAAAACAGTTACATCGGCACCTAAGGCTGCTATGATAGGTCCTTGTTGTCCTCCACCACTTGCTAAGCATAATACCTTTTTAGATTTCATATCAGCGGGAAACCAATCTAATGGAACTGCTTTTTGGGGAGTCAAAACAATACTCC
>JAFAEB010000458.1 GCA_023424235.1 Bacillota bacterium | reverse complement strand
TGCAATTTCTTCTTTGGATTTTTTCTTTTCCTTTAAAGTTGATTTTTGACCATCAAGCGTTATCTTCTCTTCGTTTAATCTTTCTTTTAATCTACGGTATTCAACACCAGATTTATATTCACGAACTAAGATATCAGAAATAGGTGTTAAATCATCAACTACTACAAATCCACCAATTAACTGAACTATGTCTAAAAATAAATCTTTCGCTTTTTTCTCAGCATGACGAAGTTTATTTAATGCAATATACTTTGCATCTCCATCAGGAGTTGCATCATATTCTTTACGAGCTTGTGCTTCTTTTTCTCTAAGACCTTTTAACTCTTCATTCTTAGATACTAAATTAGAAAGTATATCAAGTACATATTTAGGTGCTATCTCATCAATATCACGTCCATAGTACAAGGTACGACCATCTGTTTGATTATATAATTGTAATAGTGTACGTCCAAGAGTAGACTTACCACAACCACTTTCACCTACTAATCCTAATGTTTCACCTTCATAGATATCGATGGATACATCATCGTTAGCTTTAACATATAATTGTTCCTTTTGTAACATAGAAGATTTTTTTATTGGAAAATACTGCTTTAAACTATCAACACGTATTAAAACCTTTTTATTATTTTCAACTCTAGCCATTGGATCTCACCCCTTTCTCAGGATAGAAGCAACGAATCTGATGACCCTTTTCAATTTCTTTTAAAACTGGCTCCTCAGCAAAACATTTTTCTGTTGCATATTTACATCTTGGGGCGAACTTACATCCCTTTGGTAAATCTAGAGGATGAGGTACTGAACCAGGTATTGCTTCAAGACGTACACCAGTTGGTGTATCAAGTCTTGGAATGGAGAACATTAAACCTTCTGTATAAGGATGAGAATATGGATTCTCTTTACCAAATATTGTTTTTACAGATGCCATTTCAACCACTTGACCACAATACATAACTGCTACATCATCTGCCATTTCATTAATAACACCTAAATCATGTGTAATAAAAAGAATAGAAGTTCCATTCTCTTTCTTTAAGTTGTTCATTAATTTTAAGATTTGAGCTTGGATCGTAACATCAAGTGCAGTAGTCGGTTCATCAGCTATTAAAAGCTTTGGTTTACAAGCTAATGCCATTGCTATCATAACACGTTGTCTCATACCACCAGATAATTGATGTGGATATTGTTTTGCAACTGCTTCTGGATTTGGTATATTAACTTGTTGTAACATTTCAATCACTTTTTTTGCTGCTTCTGATTTTGATAATCCTTGATGGATTATAAATGGTTCCGCAACTTGTTTTTCTATTGTAAATACTGGATTTAAAGATGTCATTGGTTCCTGGAAGATAACAGAAATATCATTTCCTCTAATCTTACTCATATCTTTTACTGATACATCAGCAAGATCTTTTCCATCAAATATAACTTCACCACTATCAATATATCCATTTCCATCTAATAATTTAATGATACTCATGGCAGATACACTTTTACCACTACCACTTTCTCCAACAACTCCAAGAGTTTTTCCAGGTTCAACAGCATATGATACGCCATTAACCGCTTTTACAGTACCTTTTTTAGTTTTAAAAAAGGTATGTAAATCTTTCAATTCAAGTAATGCCATCTTTGATTTCCCCCTAACGTTCTTGAGATTTCGGGTCAACTGCATCACGTAAACCATCACCAGTTAAGTTAATACAGATAACACATGTAGCTAGTACGATCGATGCAAATACCCATCTCCACCAATAACTTTGAATTACAATACTGTTATTACTTCCGAATAACATATTACCCCATGTAGGTTGTGGAGCTGGAACACCAAAGCCTAAGTAAGATAATGTTGCCTCAGTTAACATACATGTAGCAAAATCTAGTGTTGCAGATACGATTACTACAGATATAACATTTGGGAATATATGCTTAAATATGATGGACATTTGTTTTACACCAACAGCTTTTGCTGCAGTAACAAACTCTTTTTCACGTTCAGCAAGAACTTGTGCACGAACAAGTCTTGATAAACCTGGCCATTGTAAAAATCCTAAAATAATCATAATTAGGAAGGTACGTTGACTTGGCGGTAACCTGTTACCAATGAATGCAGAAAGTATCATGGCAAAAGGTAAGAATGGTAGCGCTGATATAATTTCAACCACACGTTGTAATATTAAGTCTACCTTACCACCAAAGAAACCAGAAATACATCCCACAATAACACCGATAATTGTAGAGATAATAACCGCTACTGCACCAATTGTCATAGA
Organism: Bacillota bacterium; assembly: GCA_023424235.1. Lineage (GTDB taxonomy): Bacteria > Bacillota > Clostridia > Lachnospirales > Lachnospiraceae > Anaerocolumna. Next base: position 3,541 of record JAFAEB010000458.1, on the reverse strand, counting down.
CATCTTACCACCATTAATTAAACGGTTAAAAATATCACGACCTAATTCATCAGAGCCTAATAAATAACCTTTTAAGCCCCAAGTTTCAATATCACCATCAGCTGTAACAGCATAATTTTGATAGAAACCTGTATATACTTCAACTACTTCTTTATTAATTAAAGATGCAGGAACAGTTGCTTGATCATAGTTGTTTGCACCCCAAGCAAGGATTTTACCATCTTCAGCCTTAGCAGTATAATGATATCTACCACCTTGGATAGAAACGATTTTACTATCTGTTGTAGGAACTTTTCCTTCACCTTTTTCAGAAAGGTTACCCCAAACAAATACTTTACCATCTTCATTAACAGCACTCATAGTAGATGCTGTAGCTGCAATATCAACGATTTTACCCATACCAGCTGGAACAGTAGAATAACTATTTTTTTGTTTACCTAGATAAACAGCTTCACCTGAATTAGTCAAACCGAAAACTGCATCTGATGTAACTGCAACTTTAGCTAATTGTCCTTGATAATCATGTTTTGATTTGTAATCATTATTCGCATCATTACCAAAGAAATAAGTATGGCCATCAGCAGTAAGTACTAATGTACATTGGTAACCAGCAACTACATCAACAATATTATTAAGTTTTTGTACTTCATCAGGAACTTTAACTTGTTTTTGTCTATCGCTACCCCAGGCAAATACTTTACCTTCTTCATTAAGTGCAACAATATGATCATAGCCTGCTGATAATTTAACAACTTTACCCATGTCCATACCAGCATTCTTAAGATCGATCGTTTTACTTATCTTAGTCTTACCCCAGATATATAATCTACCTTCTGTAGATACTGCTACAGAGAATGTAGGTCCAACAGAAATATCTTGAACCTTTCCTTTAAGTGAATCAGGTACATCCATTAAATTAAGACCTGGTGCCACGTTTAATTGGCTTGTTTCCGAAAAGGATAAGTCTAGTGGAAAGAAATATGGTCCAATAAGTACTGATGCAAATATTAATAAAAATATACTAAGTCCAGTCATAGCAAGAGTATTACTCTTAAAATTCTTAACTATGGTTCTCATAGGACTTTGAATTTGTTCTTCTTCTAGTAATGATAATTTTTGTTTCCCACCGAATAATTTAATAAATAGAAGGCTTAAGAAACTTTTATTAGGTTTAACATTATTTTCTTTACTCATTATTGCCTTCCTCCTATTAATGATTTACTCTGACACGAGGGTCAACAAGTCCATAACTTAAATCTATAATTAAGTTACCTGCAAGTGCTAATACCATATAGAACATTTGCACTGCTAAGGCTATATTATAATCTTGATTTGTAAGCGCATCAATGTAAAATTTACCCATACCATTTAAGTTAAACATTCTTTCAATTACAAGAGAACCAGAGAAAATACTCATAAACCAACCAATTATAAGTGTAATAACTGGTAATAATGCATTTCTCCAAGCATGAGAATAAATAACTACCTTTTCTCTTAAACCTTTCGCTCTTGCTGTTCTGATATAATCCATACGAAGTGCTTCAATCATTGCTGCACGTACGTATCTTGTCATACCACCAAGGGAACCAATTGTCATAACGATAAGTGGTAAAGCTAAATGATACATTCTATCCATAAACCACTGAATCTTAGTACCATCAAAATTTGGTGTATTCATACCACTTACAGGGAACCAACCTAATTTTACGGAGAAGAAAAAGATAGATACTAAGGATATAATAAATACCGGTATACTATAACCGATAATTGTTAATACTTGTACTGCATTATCAAATACAGAATTTCTCTTTACAGCGCAAATAATCCCAAGGGGAATAGTGATCCCAAGGGCTAATACAATGGAAAACATATTAATAAATATAGTATTCTTCATTGGTGTTTGTACAACATCAATAACAGGTTGCTTATAAACAGAGGATTGGCCAAAATCACCTTGTAATATTCCACTCATCCATTTACCATATCTTACAATCTTAGGTTCATCAAGCCCTAATCTACTTCTTGCTTCTTCATATCTTCTTTGATACTCATCTGGCTCCAATTTAGATTTTAAAGCCTCAACTTCTACTCTGGCAGGATCACCAGGTATCATATTGTATAAAAAGAATAAAACTAATGACATGACAAAAAATATGAAAATCATGTATAGTAATCTTTTCGCTATATACTTAAACATTTCATTACCTACCTTCTACCTTAATTTCTTACTTTTATGGAATAGGCTTCTTCACTATGTTTAGAAATCCTATAATAAATTTATTACCTCAACTGATTTCTAAGCCCAGTGAAGGATCCTATTATCAATAAAGAAATAGGGTATATGAAATACCCTATTTCCTTTACCACAATAACGATTCGTTATTATTATTCTTCTACGTATGCATAGATAACAGCTTCTGTTAAATCCCAGATTGCGTTAACATTGTAATTCTTAAGTTTAGCAGCATAGAAATCATGATAAATATTTGAGTAAAGTGGTAGATCTGGTAATAAATGATTCCATCTTTCTACGAAGGATACGAATTTTTGTCTGTATAATTCTTTATCTTCTGGATCAACTAATACCATATCTTTTGCAAGTTTATCTAATTCTTCATCAATTAAGAAGTTAGTATTGTAACCTTGAGCTAACATATCTGGGTTAGTTGTATAAGTATTAGATAAATCGTATCTTGGTGTGTAGTTTGTAGCTAAGTTAAACATGTGGTAAGTTGGTACCGCATATTTAGCATCTTCAGAACCATCACGATATAAGTAATTTAATAACTCAGAGAATGTCATAACTGTTTGATTGATTTGGATACCAGCTGCAGCTAAGTCTGGATTTTCTTGTAATTTAACTACAAGTAATTCAGATACAGGGTTCGCTTCAGAAGAAGACCATTCAATGATAAGAGGCATTAATGTTCCATCTTCTAATTTCTTATAACGAATACCAGAAGTATAATCGTTACCTTTTTCATCATATACCCAACCACCATCAACTAAAAGTTGTTTAGCAGTATCAAGGCTATATGGATATTGATTTAATTTAGAATCTAATTCATCAATTGATTCTTTGTACATCCACATTGCAACACCGTAAGGTCCGTTTACTACAGAACCGAAACCGCCAGTGAATGCTTTTGCGAAATCGTTACGATCTAATAAGTGAGCAATTGCTTGACGAACTTCTACGAATTGAGTTGGTCCAAAGTCACCAACGAATTGTAATTTACCGTAACCAGCACGATCATATGCTGTATATGCAAAATTACCAGAGTCAACTAAGTCAAGACCTGCATTAATTTCATCACCACTTGACATACCATTTAATAAGTCAATTTGACCTGTAGCTAACTCATCAAGAGCAGTTTCAGATGTAACTTTTTTGTAAATAAGTGTTTGAATATTCGCTTTTTGTCCTTCATAGTTTCCTAAGTAATTAGGGTTAACTTCAAGTACAGCTGTTTTAGAAGCTTCATCATAACTCTTTAAGCTGTAAGGTCCTACAGTAACACGTGGAACTGCAGATCTAGCA